>CAYUVU010000412.1:0-9759 GCA_964448205.1 uncultured Acidobacteriota bacterium | reverse complement strand
GTCTTCATGACCGGTTCCTACAAGCCGCCGCGGGAGTTCAACTGGGGCATCGGGGTGGTCCTGCTGGTGCTCACCCTGCTCCTCTCCTTCACCGGCTACCTGCTGCCCTGGGATCAGCTGGCGATCTGGGCGATCGCGGTGGGTTCCAACATGGCGCGCGCGACGCCGCTGCTCGGAACCGAAGGGCCGTTATCGGCGTCCCTCACCCTGGGGGACATCAGCCTCATCAACGCGGGGAACGACGCGCGCTTCGCGCTGCTGGGCGCCCGCTCGGTCGGCCAGCCCACGCTCCTCCGCTTCTACGTCCTTCACTGCGTCGGGCTGCCCCTCGCCGCCGCCTTCCTGATGGCGGTGCACTTCTGGCGGGTCCGCAAGGACGGGGGTATCTCGGGGCCGATGTAGGTCCGAATCCACGCTTGAGAGAAGACGCTCCCGCCGCGACCCGTTGAGACCGTGATCGACCTCTTCAAGGACCTCGTGAACTGGGCCTCGGGGCCCACGGTCCTGTTCACGATCGCGACGCTCGGCCTGCTGGCGGCGTTCCGCTTCACCCAGGTCTGGAGCAAGACCTCGGCGAAGGTGTTCTTCGCGATTCTCGCCGTGTTCTACACCGCGAGCATGTGGGATCCCGACTTCTTCCTGATCGTCGCGAAGCCCGACAACATCCCGATCACCGGGGTCATCTTCCTGGTCTTCTTCTTCACCTGGTACGCGATGCACCAGGGGATCCAGAACGACCGGCGGAGCGCGGGCGAGGAAGAGGTCCTCGAGAAGCAGGAGTCCGAAAAGGTCTGGGTGTGGCCCGACCTCGTCTACACCGAGATGCTGGCGATGGTGATCCTCAGCATCGTGCTGCTGGTGTGGTCCATCCTGCTGGCGGCGCCGCTGGAGCAGCCCGCGAACCCCGCCGACTCGCCGAACCCGTCCAAGGCGCCCTGGTACTTCCTCGGGCTCCAGGAGATGCTCGTCTATTTCGACCCCTGGCTCGCCGGGGTGGTCTTCCCCACGCTGATCATCGTGGGTCTGATGGCGATTCCCTACATCGACACCAACCCGAAGGGCAACGGCTACTTCACGTTCAAGGAGCGGAAGGCCGAGATCGTCATCTTCCTGTTCGGCTTCCTGATCCTGTGGTGCCTGCTGGTGGTTTCGGGCACGTTCCTGCGGGGGCCCAACTGGAACTTCTTCGGCCCCTACGAGTACTGGGACGTCCACCGGGTGGAGCCGTTGCTCAACGTCAACGTCTCCGACTTCTTCTGGGTGAAGCTGCTCGGGCGCCCGCTGCCGACCGGCGGGCTCTTCGCCGCGCTGATGCGGGAATGGCTCGGCATCCTGATGGTGGGGGCCTACCTGTTCGTGCTTCCGGTGGTCATGTCGTGGCCGAGGGACCGGTTCCCTACCGGGCTCAAGTGGCTGAGCTGCCACCACTACTTCGAGAAGATGGGCGCCACCCGCTACTACCTCGGCGTCAGCCTCTTCCTGATGATGATGAGCCTGCCGATCAAGATGTACCTGCGGTGGGCCTTCAACCTGAAATACATCGTCGCCTTCCCCGAGATCTTCTTCAACATCTAGGCAACCAGCAGTGTCCAAAGTCGCTCCCGGCCACGCTCACAACATCTCGAAGCTGAACGTCATCTTCGCGGTCTCGAGTGTCTTCCTCCTGTTCTCGACGCTGTGGATGATCTGGTTCGACTACTCGCGCGAGTGGAAGGGGTACCAGCGGCAGTTCGTCCAGATGGAGCGCGACCTCACGGCGCGGCAGATCCAGGAAGCGCAGCAGGGGATCAACCAGGCGGACCTGCAGAGCGTGCAGGCGGAACTCCAGCAGGCCCGGACCACCCTCGCCGCCGAGCAGGCCGCCCTCGAGGGCCTCGAGGCCGAGATCGCGGACCTCGACACCCGCCGCACGCTGGCGGACATCCGCGAGCGTGAGATCAAGGCGGTCTACGACTCCGACAAGTTCTACTACGAGGAGACCCGCGAGCGCGGCACGCCGCTCGGCAGGGCGGTCAGCGACGAGGAGTTCCAGGCGCTCGAGACGAGCTTCTTCGGAGCGCGGGACGTCCGGGTGGCCCTCGACTTCGAGCTGACCGAGCGGCGGGCCGAACTCCGCGAACGGCGGTCCAGCGTGACGGAGCTGGCCGGGCGAATGGAGGAGCTGACCCAGGCGGTCACGCTCGCCCGGAACAAGCTCGACAGCCTGGCGCCCAGCTTCCCGAACACCTTCCGCAACCTTCCGGTCGTGGACTTCATCGATCCCTCCATCGAGGTCCGGCAGGTGCTGGTCCGGAACGTCACCGAAGAGCTCAACTTCGCCCAGGTGCCGCGGATCGACCGCTGCCAGACCTGCCATCTCGGGATCGACAACCCCGACTACGCCGACGCGCCCCAGCCCTTCACCACGCACCCGAACCTGGACATGTTCGTCAGCCGCGAGTCCAACCACCCGGTGGACGACTTCGGCTGCACCTCCTGCCACCTCGGGCGCGGCCGCAAGCTGAGCTTCAGCGGAGCCACCCACACGCCCGAGTCGGTCGAGGAAGAGCACGCGTGGATGGAGCAGTACGGCTGGAAGGAAGACCACTACTGGGACAACCCGATGTACCAGGCGAACCTCACGGAGGCGGGCTGCATCAAGTGCCACCGCGACCAGGTCTTCATTCCCGGAGCCGAGCAGCTCAACCAGAGCCGGATGACCTATGAACTCGCCGGCTGCTGGGGGTGCCACAACACGGTTGGGTACGAGGACAAGCGGAACCGGGGACCGTCGCTGAAGGCGATCGCCCACAAGACCGACCGCGACTTCGTGGCGCGCTGGGTACGGGATCCGAAGGCGTTCCGGCAGTCCACCTGGATGCCGACGTTCTGGAACCTCGACAACAACCCGGACTCCGAACTCAGGGCCCGGAACGACACCGAGGTCGCCGCGATCGTCGAGTACGTCTTCGAGCATTCGACCGACGACGCCGACTACCCCGCGCCCCCGCGCGGGAACGCGGAGCGCGGCGAGGCGCTGGCGAGCGAGATCGGCTGCCTCGGGTGCCATCTCACCGACGAGAACGGTTACGACCAGGCGAGCATCTACCGGCGCCGCGGCCCGGCGCTCGTCGGGACCGGCACCAAGCTCGACGCGGGCTTCGTCTACGAGTGGGTCCGGAACCCGCGGCACTACTGGGAAGAGACCTACATGCCGGACCTCCGGCTGACCAACCAGGAGGCCGCGGACATCACCGCCTGGCTCATGGGGCTCGAAGCGGCCGGTTTCGCCGCGATGGCGGTTCCCCAGCCGGACGCCGGCGAGCTCGACGAGCTGACCCGCGAGTTCCTGAGGACCAGCCTCCCGGATGCGATGGCCGCCGACCGGCTCGCCGGGATGTCGGAGCGGGAAAAGCTGCTCTTCTCGGGTGAATGGCTGATTCGCCGGCACGGCTGTTTCGGCTGCCACGAGATCGGCGGCTTCGAGGACGCCCAGAAGATCGGCGTGGACCTCTCCACCTGGGGGTCCAAGATGGTGACCCGCCTCGATTTCGGGTACATCGACATCCCGCACACCCGCCAGGCCTGGCTGGAGCAGAAGCTCGCCGCGCCCCGGAGCTACGACCGCGGGAAGGTGAAGGCCCCGGCCGAGAAACTCCGCATGCCGCAGTTCGGTTTCACGGATGGCGACCGGCAGCACGTCGTGCGGAACCTGCTCGGTCAGGTGCGCGACGAGTTCCCGCAGGAGGGGACCAAGACGCTCTCCGCGGCCGAAGCGGTCGCCGAGCAGGCCCGCCACCTCATCCACAACTACAACTGCCGCGGGTGCCATCTCATCGACGGCGTCGGCGGCGGGATCTACGAAACGATCGAAGACACGGGCATGCACCCGCCCAACCTGAACACCCAGGGAAGGCGGACGCAGGCGGACTGGCTCTACCACTTCCTGGCGGACCCCACCGAGGTGCGGTTCTGGATGAACGTCCGGATGCCCTCGTTCAACTTCACCAACGAAGAAGCCAACACCCTGATCTCCGGTTTCCTCGCCATGGACGGCGCCCAGCCCTTCGACGAGGAGCAGGAGCGGGTGTACGACCGCGCGGAACTCCGGGTGGGCGCGCAGCTCCTCGACCAGCTCCAGTGCGAGCGCTGCCACATCGCGGCGGCGGCCGGCACCATGGAGGCGTCGCAGCTCGCCCCGTCCTTCCGGCTTTCCGGGGAACGGCTCACCCACGACTGGATCGTGGACTGGATGCTCGATCCGCAGTCGATCACCCCGGGGACCCAGATGCCGCAGTTCTGGCCGACCGACCAGCAGGGAAACCGGCTGACTCCCCTGCCGGACGTGCTGGACGGCGACCCGATGGCGCAGATGCGCGCGGTGGCGTCGTACCTCATGAACTACGACCGCTGATCCCTTGGGATCTCTGATCGAAGCCGCACCGGAGCGCCTGGGCCGACGAGCGCTCCGCCAGTAAACCCCAGGAGAAACATCAGATGGCCGATGAACCGAAGGGAAGCCGCGGAAGTCTTCAGGGGATCGCCATGGCGGTCGTCATCTGGGCGATCGTGGTGCTCTCGTCGCTCTACTACGTTCGCTACGGCGTGCCCGAGCTGGCATCCGACCGCGGCTATCTGGACAGCCTCTACTACGTGATCCTCGGGATCACCGGGGCCGCCTACATCCTGTACCAGCTCGCGCTCGGCTACGTCATCTACCGGTACCGCGGCGACCGGCCCGGCGCCGAGTCGAGCTACTGGCACGAGAGCCACAAGCTCGAACTCACCTGGACGATCGGCACGGCGGCCATCCTCATCCCGATCGTCTTCACCGGCCTGATCTACTGGGACCGGGTCCGGGGACCCGCGCCGGACGATGCGGTGACGGTGATGGCCGTCGGGGCGCAGTTCCAGTGGGACTTCCACTATCCGGGTGCGGATGGCGAGTTCGGCCGCTTCGACCCCACGCTCTACGCCATCGACAACCAGATCGGCCTCGACGAGACGGACCCGGCGGCGGCGGACGACTGGGTGCTCACCAACCAGCTGGTCATCCCGGTGAACCGTCCGGCGCGCATCCTGATGCGGTCGAAGGACGTCCAGCACGCCATTTTCCTTCCCAACTTCCGGGTGAAACAGGACCTGGTGCCCGGCATGACCACCGAGGTCTGGTTCACCCCGGTGAAGACCGGGAGTTACGAGGTGGCGTGCGCCGAGCTCTGCGGACTCGGTCACTACCGGATGCGCGCCTTCCTCGAGGTGATGGAAGAGGCCGACTACCGGCAGTGGCTGAGCGACAACGCGCCGGCCGCGGTGGCCGATGCGACGGAACCGGCGGCAGAGGCCCCGTCCGCCTCGGCGGAGTAGGCGAAGCGGCGAGCAGGCGAACGAAGAAGCGAATCCCCCCAAGAACTACGGAGTAAAGCGATGGAGCACGAAAAGCAAGGCTTCGTGAGCAAGTACATCTTCAGCTTCGATCACAAGATGATCGGCAAGCAGTACTTCACGCTCGCGATGAGCATGGGGTTCATCGGCGGGATCCTGGCGGTGCTGATCCGCCTCCAGCTCGGCTTCCCGTCGCAGCCCTGGCCCTTCCTCGAGAACCTGTTCCCCGTCGGCATGGCCAGCGGGATCATGACTCCCGAGTTCTACGTCTCGCTGTTCACCATGCACGGGACGATCATGGTGTTCTTCCTGCTCTCGCTGCTTCCGGTCAGCGGCTTCGGGAACTTCCTGATTCCCCTCCAGATCGGGGCGCGGGACATGGCGTTCCCGTTCCTGAACATGCTGTCCTTCTGGACGGTGGTGCCCGGGGCGATCATCATCATCATCTCCTTCTTCGTGGAGGGTGGAGCCGCGGCTTCGGGCTGGACGGCCTACCCGCCGCTCTCGGCGATCCGCAGCGCCATACCGGGTTCCGACCTGGGCCAGACCCTGTGGCTGGTCGGGATGATCTTCTTCGTGGCCTCCTTCACGATGGGCGGCCTCAACTTCGTGGTGACGATCCTGAACCTCAGGACGAAGGGGCTCCGGATGATGCGGATGCCGCTCACCACCTGGGCCCAGTTCATCGTCGGCATCCTGGGTCTGCTGTCCTTCCCCGCGCTGGCCGCGGGCGCCCTGCTGCTGACCTTCGACCGTTCGCTCGGAACCAGCTTCTTCCTCCCGGCCGGCATCTTCATCGGCGACACCCTGATGCCCCACGAGGGCGGCACGCCGCTGCTCTGGCAGCACCTCTTCTGGTTTCTCGGCCACCCCGAGGTCTACATCATCATGCTGCCGGCCATGGGGTTCACCTCGGACATCCTGGCCACCTTCTGCCGCCGGCCCATCTTCGGCTACAAGTCGATGGTCTACGCCATCTGGGCGATCGGGACCCTGAGCTTCCTGGTCTGGGGCCACCACATGTTCGTGAGCGGAATGAGTCCGTTCCTCGGCAGCCTCTTCGTGGTGACCACGCTCGCGATCGCCATCCCCTCGGCGGTGAAGGCGTTCAACTGGCTGTTCACGATCGCCCGGGCGAGGATCCAGTTCACGAGCGCCTCCCTGTTCGGCCTGGGCGTGGTGTCGCTGTTCGTGACCGGCGGCCTGACCGGCATCTTCCTGGGCACGAACGCCGTTGACATCCAACTGCACGACACCTACTTCGTGGTCGGGCACTTCCACTTCATCATGGCGGGCGCCGGGCTCTTCGGGGCCTTCGGGGCGGTCTACTACTGGTATCCCAAGATGTTCGGCAGGATGCTGAGCGAGCGTCTCGGGAAGATCCACTTCTGGATCACCTTCGTCGCCTACTACGCGGTGTTCTTCCCCATGCACTACCTCGGCGTCTCGGGAATGATGCGCCGCATCTACGACCCGAACGTGTACGAGTTCCTGCAGCCGCTGCAGCCGGTGAACCTCTTCATCACGATCTCCGCGTTCGTGCTCTTCGCCGGGCAGTTGATCTTCATCTACAACTACTTCGCCAGCATGCGGACCGGCGCGCCGGCCACCGCGAACCCGTGGAACGCCGCCGGGCTCGAGTGGTCCACGCCGCCCCACCCCGGGCACGGCAACTGGGAGGGCGAGATCCCGCCGGCCCACCGCTGGCCCTACGACTACTCCGAACCCGGCAAGAAGCGCGACTTCACGCCGCAGTGGGAGGCCTGATCCGGCTTCCCGCAGGATGACCAAGGTGAGTTCCTGGACCGCCGGAGCGGCAGCGCCCATCGACGCGGCGCGGACGTCGTCCGACCGGCGTCACATCAACCGCCTCGGCCTGCTCGTGGCCCTCGGCGGGATCACGATGCTGTTCGCCGCCTTCACTTCCGCCTACATCGTGCGGAGCGGCGGCGGGGACTGGGCGGTCCTCGAACTGCCGCCGGTCCTCTGGATGAGCACGGCCCTGATCGCGGCCAGTTCGCTCACGCTCGAGTTGGCCCGGCGGGCGTTCCAGCGCGGCAGCCTCCCGGCCTTCCGGTCGTGGAGCGCGGCGACCGCGGCGCTCGGGACCGGGTTCCTGGCGAGCCAGTACGCCGCGTGGCTCTCGCTCAACGAAGCCGGGATCTACCTCCAGAGCCACCCGAAGAGCTCCTTCTTCTTCGTGTTGACCGGGGTCCACGCCGTCCACCTGCTCGCCGGCGTGCTGGCGCTGCTCGCGCTGTTCGGGCTGGCCGCCGCCGGCCGGCTCGTTCCCGGGCGTTCGGACGCGCCCACCCTGACCGCCATCTACTGGCATTTCGTAGGCGGCCTGTGGATCTATCTGCTGGCCGTACTGTCTCTTCTCGGCTGATGTCCGTTTCGCAGACCGGACGCCGATTGGGAGAGGAGGACGCATGAGCCAGACCGCGATTGCCCAGGCGGACTGGGGGGGCGGTGCGAGCCCCTTCGGTGTGACCTGGCAAAAGATGATGATGTGGTTCTTCATCGTCACCGACGCGCTGCTGTTCGCCGGCCTGCTGGTCAGCTACGGCGTGGTGCGGATTGCCACCGGCGACTGGCCGACGCAGAGCGAGGTCTTCAGCCTCACCTACATCGCGACGATGACCTTCGTGCTGATCACCTCGTCCGCCACCATGGCGTGCGGGGTCAAGGCGGCCGAGCTCGGGCGCGCGAAGACGGCCTCCAAGTTCGTCTGGCTCACCATCCTCGGAGGCTTCATCTTCCTCGGGATGCAGGCCTACGAGTGGTCCGTGTTCATCCACGAGGGCGGCGGCATTCTCGGCAACCCGTGGGGCTCGCCCACCTTCAGCCAGTTCTTCTTCATCATCACCGGCTTCCACGGCTTCCACGTGCTCACCGGCGTGATCGTGCTGCTGGTGGTGGCGATCCGCGCCGCCATGGGCCGCTATTCCCCGGCCGGCGTGGAGAACGCCGGCCTCTACTGGCACTTCGTGGACCTGGTCTGGGTCTTCGTCTTCGCCCTCTTCTACCTGGTCTAGGAGAAGCCAAGTGTCAAGTGACGCCCATCCCTACCGCTTCTACTGGCTCCTCTGGGTGGTGCTCCTCGCGGTCACCCTCCTCATGATCGCGATCGAAGGCGCGAGCCTCCCGGCCGCGCTGGCGGTGATCGTCCTGCTCTTCGGATCGGCGATCAAGGCCACCCTCATCATCTTCTACTACATGCACCTCAAGTTCGAGCACATGGGGCTGATCCTGACGGTGCTGGTCGGCCTGTTCGTGACCGCCATCCTGATGTTCGTGCTCCCGGCCTACGACGGCGGCCACATCCTGGAGTCGCTCCAGAACCTGAGGGAATACTCGGGCTGAGAGTGATGTCCCGTTCCGCCCTGCTCGTCCTGATCGCGGTGGCGGCGCTCCTCGCGCTGCTCCCCGCCGACGCGCCCGCCCAGTGTTCCATGTGCCGGACCGCGCTCGAACAGAACGAGGAAGCGGCGGCCGGCTTCAACCGGGCCATCCTCTTCCTGCTGGCGATGCCGTACGCGGTCTTCGCCTCCGGGGCCGGCTACGTGCTGCTGTCGCGCCGCCGGCGCGCGCGGCAGTCCGCCGCCGTGACCGCTCCGGAGGTCCGCGCGGGACTGCTTCCCGCCGACGATCCGGTCACCGTCACCTCCTGATCGCGGCAGCGGCCTCCGGACCGGCACGCGGCCGGCGCGTCTCTGGCGGTCGGACGCCAGGCCCGGTTATCGTGTGTTTCGGCGCCGACCCGCCGCCCAGGAGGACGCCATGACCCGCCTGCTGAACCTCCCCAACGTCCTGTCCGCCGGCCTGCTGGCGGCGGGACCCTTCGCACCCGGCCTGGCAGCGCAGGAGATCCTCATCAGCGGGGGCACGGTGGTCACCTCGGAGGGGCGGTTCGACGCGGACGTGCGGGTGCGGGACGGGACCATCGTCGAGATCGGCGCCGGACTGGCCGCGGAGGCCGCTGACCGCGTGATCGATGCCGCCGGGCTGCTGGTCATGCCGGGCGGGGTGGATCCGCACGTCCACCTGGGGGGAAGGCTCCGCGACGACTACCGCACCGGGTCGCGGGCGGCGCTCGCGGGGGGCATCACCACCATCTCCAACTTCGCCTTCCCGGCCGAGGGGCGGACGCTCGCCCAGGTCATCGAGCGCGAGGCGGCGCTCATCCGTGAACAGGCGATCGCCGACGTCATCCTGCACGCGGGCATCAACGACCCGAGAACCCAGGAGGGCCAGATGACCACCCTGGCCGCCGAAACCGGCCAGACCAGCACCAAGATCTTCATGGTGCGGAGCGGGTTCGACGCCGAAGCGCCCGGCTACCTGGCGACCATGGACGCGGCGGGGCGCGCCGGCATCCTGACCATGGTGCAC
>CAYUVU010000411.1:0-5605 GCA_964448205.1 uncultured Acidobacteriota bacterium | reverse complement strand
GCGCCGCGGTGCCGGTCTGGGCCGGTGCTCCGAGCCGCGCACGTCGAAACTCCACCCACCCCCACGGCGTCCCTGCCGCTACCGCCGGAAGTACTCCACCTGCCACCGCCGCACGGCGCGGTTGTGCTCGCGGAGCGTGCGGTTGAACTCGTGAGTGCCGTCGTTCCGGGAGACGAAGTAGAGGAAGTCGGTCTCCGCCGGAAAGAGGACCGCGTCGAGCGCGGCGATCCCGAAGGAGGCGATGGGTCCGGGGGGGATCCCGCCCACCCGGTAGGTGTTGTAGGGCGAATCGATGTCGAGGTCCCGCCTCCGGATGTTGTTCCCGGTGTCTCCCGCCTCCCGCATCGCGAACAGGACGGTCGGATCGGACTGCAGCGGCATCCGGCGCCCGAGCCGGTTCCAGAAGACCGAGGCGATGAGGGTGCGTTCGTCCGGGCTTCCGGTCTCCTTCTCCACGATGGAGGCCAGGGTGGCGATCTCGCGCAGCGAGCGGCCGAGCTCCTCCGCCCGGGTGCGGCGCCGCTCGGTCCACAGCGCCCGGAACTGGCCCACGAGAACCGCGGTCACCTGCTCAGGGCCGGCCTCCGGCGGCAGCCGGTAGGTGCTCGGGAAGAGATAGCCCTCGAGATCCCTGGCATCCGGGTCGAGGTCGCCCATCAGGCGCTCGGCGGCCGCCGCGTCCGAGAAGGCGGCGCGAAGCGCAGCAGCGTCCCCCGCGCCCTGCTCAGCGAGCAGGGCCGCCGTCCCCTGAAGGTCGAGTCCCTCGGGCACGGTGACCGGTAACGTCGCCACCTCCCCGTCCACGATCCGGGCGATGACCTCGACGGGGGTGAGGGCGCCCTCGAAGCGGTAGAGACCGGCCTGCAGGCGGCTTCCCAGCCTCTCGCGGGTGACCCCCCGCAGGAAGACCCGGCGGTCCACCACGATGCCCGAAGCCTCGAGGCGGTTCGCGATCGTCTCCGCGGTCGAGCCGCGCCCCACCCGGAAGAGCACCGTTCCCCGATGCGCCGCGTACGGACGCTCGAGCGCCTCGTCAAGCGGTTTCAGGTAGAAGAACCGGTAGCCCAGCAGCCCGAGAGCCCCGGCGGCCAGGCCACCGAGCAGGAGGGGAACCAGCCACCGGCCCGGCCGGGACATGGCTCCCTAGCCGGGGTCGTTCGCCGATGCCCGGCGCCGCTTGAGAGCCCGGGTCGCCAGATCCAGCTCCGGATCGTCGTCGTCCAGTTCCGCGGGCTCGACCTCGAGGTCCGCGGGACCCAGGCTGGGGCCCACTCCGACTCCCAGGATGTCCTCGCCGTCCGGCCCCCGGATGTGCGCGGTGGAGAGCAGGATCGCGTCCCCCTCCGGCAACTCGATGAGCTCCGGGCGCCCGGTGCGTCCGGCGGTGCGGCGTCCGACCACGTCCACGTCGTCGCGCGACTTGAGGACCGCCGCGAGCACTTCCCCGGGACACACCGTGCCGCGGTTGACCGCCACCGCCAGCGGCCCCTCGAAAAGCGGCTCGCCGGCCGGCGCCGCAAGAGGCGTCGTGACCTCCTCACCGTCGGCGCTGCGCTCCACGAGCTGGGCCGGCTCACCTGCCGCGAAGGCGCCGGCGATCTCGACCCCGGCTTCGCAACCGCCGCTGCCGCGGCTTCCGCGCAGGTCGAGCGCCAGGCTGTCCGCGCCGCGCTCCTCGAGCGAGCGGATCGCCGCCGCCAACTGGGAAGGCGTCCCTTCGTGAAACCGCCGGATCCGGACCAGCCCGATCCCCTCGTCCAGCATGCGGTGCTCCACGGGGGGGTCGGCGAGCACGGTGCGCTCCAGCGTGACGGGGCGGGACTCCGCGTCGGTGGCGCCGCGGAGCGACAGTTCCACCGAGGTGCCCGGCTCCCCCGCGAGCAGCAGCAGGGCGACGGGAATCCGGAGTTCGCGGGTGTTCCGGCCGTCGATCGCCGTGATCGCGACGCCGCGTTCGATCCCCGCTTCGGCGGCCGGCGAGCCCGGCAGCACGTCGTCCACGTGGAGGTAGTACCGCTTCTGCAGGCCCACCCCGACGCTGGCGTTCAGCGATCCACGACTGCGGTAGCGGGCGAGTTCGCCGGCGCTCAGGTAGGCGCTGTCGGCGTCGAGCGCCTCGAAGATGCCCCGTACCGCTCCGTCCATCAGGAACGCCGGGTCCACCGGTTCCAGGTACTGGTCCCGGATGAGCATCAGGGCGCCGTTGAACACCTCGAGCGCCTGATAGGTGGACTCCTGGGCAGCCGTTCCGGCTTCGGAACCGTCGCCGCCCGCAACCGGGACGGCCCCTGCGGCGCCAAGGGCGATGACCGCCGCGGCGGCCGTCTTCCGCCATCGGGCCGGCGGTTCGGGAGGCCGGCCCGGCGGGTGCGCTGTTCGTGGGATCAGGAGCCGGATACCTGGAATTCGACCGTCTCCGTCACCGACTTCCCGCTGCCCGCGTCCCGGACGGTGATCTCGGCGATGTAGTCACCGGCTTCGAAGGGCTCCCGCCGGCCGTCCTGGAAGAGCCTCGCGAGGGGAACGTCCACGATCGCGATCGAGAGTTCCTCGGAGGCGAGGTTGAACGCCGTCGGGTTGTAGCGGAGGTACTGCTCGCCGTCCTTCCTGAAGGTGATCTGCCAGGACAGGTTGGGCTGGCCGCTCGCGTCGTACCCGTAGGCGTTGAACACGAGGCGCAGCGCGTCGCCCGGCGCGTACACGGTGGAAACCTTCGGGACGAAGTGGAACCCGCCCACCAGCAGCGCCCTGCCGGGCTCGGGGGTGAAGTCCTCGACGCGGGAACCGTCGGAGAAGCGCGCCACCGAGGACAGCATGAACTCCCCGCTGCCGAAGTTGGGACTCTCGATCTGCTTGGTGATCGTCCCGTGCGTCTGGGTGGCGGGATCGAGGATGCCGGCATAGATCGAATAGGCGCCCGGCGCCATCTGCATCGGCATCTCGAGGACGGTTGCGCGTCCCCCCGATCCCCTGGTGATTTCCACGGTCTGCTCGTCGTAGCCGATCACGGTGCCGAGCGCATCCACGACGTTGTAGAACACCGAGACGTTCGCCCGGTCACCGTTCCAGGTGATGCCCTCGGGATTGAGTTCGAAAACGGCGGCAACGTAGGTGTCGCCGACGTTCGAGCGGAAGAAGGAGAAGCTGGCGTCCGGGATCTCGATGTCCGCTGCCGGTTCGCCTCCCGCGCGGAGCGCGTTCAGGATCGTCTTGCCGGGGCTGTTGGGGTCCAGCAACGCCCTTGTGTCCTCGCCGAACAGGTCTTCGACATCCGGCAGCTCGCCGTCCGCGTTCAGGTTGAAGTTGATCTGGGTGGGCCAGACGATCTGACGGGCGCGCGACCGCTCGATGGCGGCTTCGATCTCGTCGTTGCGGATCAGCCGCATCCCGAGGTTCGTGGTCCGGAATTCGAGTTCCAGTCCGTCGGGCAGGCCGCGGTCCGGATTGGGGACGTAGGTGAACTTCATCCCGCCGCCCGGGCCGCCGCCCATGCCGCCACCGCCGCGGCCGCCGCCGCCTCCGGCGCCAACGCCGCCGCCGCCCTCGGCCACCGGGTTCTCACCGGTGGCGCCGGCCGGCGGACGCCCGCCACCGCCGCTGGACATGCGGCCTCCGGTCCGCTCGCGGTTGTCCGGCGGTCCGAAGAGCAGCATCACGAGCGCCATGTCGGTGCGGGAACCCCGCTGGCCCCGCTGGCCGAACTGGTCGTCGGCCTGCTCGCGCCAGTTGTTGAACTGGTCCTCGGCGCGGTCCGGGTCGTGCGGATTCTGGCTGCGCCGCGCCCAGAAGTGCTCCTTGAACCGGTTGCGCTGGTTGCGCGGGAGGTTCTCGAACACCTGCCGCTCCTGCGCGGTCATGATGGGCTCGACCTCCTCCAGCCAGCGCCGGTCGCCGCGGCTCAGGCTGTCCTGGGCCAGTGCGGGGACCGCGAGCGCCAGCACCGCGACCGCGGCGACACCCGCCATCAAGAGTGAAGAACGGGGGGTACCCCGCGTTGGATCAGGCATGAGGCCTCCTGAAGCTGGGGCGGCCACCAAGCCGGGGCTCCACCCCGGACGCGACACGCAAGCCCGTGAAATTGACCTGAAAGAATACGTCCGCGGGGGGTTTCCCGCAAGCAACGGAGACCACGCTATACTCGATTTCGATGTCGTCTTCAATACCCCGGTCGCCGCGCCGATTCCGCCCGGTCGCCGCCGGCCTTCTCCTCGCCGGGCTGGCGCCCTGGGCCCTGGGCTGCGGAACCGCCCCCAAGCGTTCCTGGACGGTGGAGGAGATCCGCGCCGACCTGAACCACCGGATCACGCCGGACGTCCTGGCCCGCGTCGAGATTCCCTTCGAGATCGACGACGAGATCCGCGAACTCGCGTTCCGGGTCACCGAGAACCTCCGCACCGACAAGGAGAAGATGCGGGCGATCATCCGCGCGATCCGGCAGCACACCGGGGGGTCGATCTCGTACGACTGGCTCTCCAACAAGACCGCCAAGAGCGTCTTCCGCGAAGGCCGGGGCAACTGTCTCGCCTACACGAACCTCTTCGTCGGGATGTCGCGGGCAGTCGGCGTCGAAGCGGTCTACGTGGACGTCACCACCATCGAGAAGGTCACCAAGGAAGCCGAGGTCATCGTCAACAGCGGCCACATCACCGGCGGCATCAAGGACGGCCCCGATCTGATCTTCGTGGACTTCACCTCGAATCCCGAGCGCGAGTACGCGGGCGCCAAGATCATCGACGACTTCGAGGCCATCTCGAACTTCTACAACAACCAGGGTTTCCTCTACGGCTATTTCGCGGAAGCGCTCGCCGACCAGGGGGGCTTCGACCCGCTGGCCCGGGAGATCGAGATGTACGAACTGGCGCTCTCGATCCGGCCCAACTTCAATCGCGCCCGGAACAACCTCGGGGTCGCCTTCAAGCGGCGCGGCCGGGTGAACGACGCCATCGAGCAGTACCAGTTGGCGCTCGACCTCGAACCGGACTTCACCGAAGCCCGCGCCAACCTCGCGAGCGCCTACTACTCCCGGGGAGAAACGGACCAGGCGATCGAGCAGTTCCGGCTCGCGGCGCGGCACGACGACTCCGACGCCTACGTGGTCTATCACCTCGGGGTGCTGCACTACCACGAGGGCAAATACCGGCAGGCGGCCGACTACTTCCGCAAGGCCATCTCCCGCGACCGGCAGATGGCGGACGCCCGGTTCTTCCTCGGCGAGGCGCTGTTGAAGCTCGGCGACGAGGACCGGGCGATGCGGGAGTACGAGCGGGCGATCGAGATCGACCCGAACTACATCTCCGCGCGCGCCAAGCTCGATCTGCTGCGGGATGCCCAGCGGGCGCGGTCCCGCGGCGGGGAATCGCCCGGCAGCGGGCCGATTCGCTGACGACTCCGGAGCCCTGACCAACTCCCTCCCTTGCGGGTAGAAGGGGAAACGGCGGGCCTCAAGTCCCGCGACCGCAAGGTACTCGAGCGCCTCGGCCAGCGGCGGCTGCCTCCGGCCGCGCTCGTGACCCAGGAGTTCGCCCGGCAGCTCGCGGGGATTTCCCGCGCGATCCGGCGGCAGGTGGGGGCGCTCGTGGACCGGCGCGGACACATCGCCTGGGTC
>CAYUVU010000410.1:0-22863 GCA_964448205.1 uncultured Acidobacteriota bacterium | reverse complement strand
TCGTTGACCACGACCACGCCCCGCCGCATCGCGATCCGGCCGAAATTGATGCCGGCGGTCGCCGCCCAGGACCGGCTGCCGGTTTCCGTGGAGGGATCGCTGCGGAGCAGCAGGACGTCGAGGTCGTCCACCGAGATGTGTTCGCGGCGCGCCTTCTTGCCCTGGAGTTCGGCCAGGAACGACTCCAGGTTCTTGTATTGCTTCCTCGTTACCCCCCGGGCGTAGGCATGGGTCTTTTCGTCCACCCCGTAGGCGAAGTCGCCTGCCCCAATGTGCCAGGTCTCGTGTCCGCGGTTCGTGGCGTACATCGCGAGCCGGGTGGTTGTGTAGCCCGCCTCCTCGGTCTTGACGTCGTTGATCATGAAACCGATCTTCATCCGGTTCTCTCCTTGAGCGATTCGAGCAACAGTTGTGAGGGCGACCGCAGCGCGCGAACGCGTTCCAGCCGGGCCTGGGCGAGCGGATCCTCCAGGTAGCGGGGGCGTAGTGGGGGAGGCCGGAGGACCTTGCGCATCAGGAGTTCCCGTATCAAGGGAATGTGGCGCGCGCTGATCTTCCCGACCAGCAGCGGCTCGAAGTCTCCGCCGCCGGCGAGGTAGTCGAGGACGCCGAGCAGTCCGCGGAGGTAGAGTGCGTCCTTCGTCAGTCCCCCTCCGCGATGCACCCGGGCGGCGATGCCGAACGCCGCCTTGCCGCCGAAACCCAAATCCGCAGTGAGTTTACGGTACGTCTCGACGAACGAGGCCCCCGCGACCAGCGTGTCCGCGGCGACGACCCGGGCCGCAAGCAGCCGGAGCCGCTTCCGGGTGAGGCCTCCAGTGAGGTACTCGGCGACGACCGCGAAGCCCTCCTGCGTCTCGTCGTACCCGGCGAGCCCGGCGTGGAGCTGGGCGAACCGCTGGGCGCGGCCGTTGTAATAGGTCAGGACGTGCGTCCCGACCTCGTGCTGCAGGAGCGCATCGGCGCGCGACGGGGGAACGGTCACCCCGCTACCGACAAGGACGTTGCCGCGCGACACCATCAGCCCCTGGACGTCGTCGCGGATTTCGACCTGCGCTTCCAGTTCGGGCATGAACTCGCGGAGGCGCGCGATTTCGGCTTTCGCCCGTTCGGCGACCATCGGCGCCTTGAGGAACCGGCCACCGGCCGATTCCCGGGTCCGGGCAGGGATCCGTTCCAGGAGTTGGCGGGCGAACCGCAGCGTCGCTTCGTCCGGACGCCCGAAGACCTGGAGACTCCCGTAGAGGAAGTTCCTCGTCTCCAGATCGAGGAGCATGGACAGTTGCCGGTCCAGCTCGCGTTGCTTCTCGAAGAAGAGGAACGCGATGACGGGATCCTCGATCCGGGTGAGCGGCAGTTGGTAGAGCTTCCGTTTCAACATGCCCGGGAGAACCGGCAGCGGCCGGTACAGGAACCGGGGAGCGCGCTCGAAGCGCGAGCGGCGGAACGCAACCCAGGCGGTTTCCAGGTTGATCGGGGTGACCTGGAGCAGGAAATCGAATCCGCCGCCCACTTCGGCGAGGCCCTGGTCCACCTCCCAGACCGACTTCACCAGCGCCCGCCGGCCCAGCGCGTGGTAGTGCCGCACCGTCTGCGTGGTGTGGACGCGGGAGAACTCGAACACAGTCTTGGCGAGCGGACGGTGGAGTTGGCGCCGGAGCGCCCGCAGCACGAGCGGATAGACGTCGCGCGTGCGCGGGTCGCGATGCACCGGCCGGACACCGAGCCCGATCAGTTGCGCGCCCGCTTCGCCGAGTTCCGCGGCCGAGAGCAAGGGGGCGAGCCGCGGCGGCGCGATGCGTTTCCGGAAGCGCGCCTCCACCTCCGCTGGATGCTTGTAGATGCGGACTCCCGTCAGTCCGGCGGCCAGCGCCTGGACCGTTGAGGACAGGCCCTCGCCGCGCGGCGCGAGGATTCGGAAGCGTGGGGCGACGGCGCCGGGCTCGCCCGGCAGCTCCCGGATTGGCGTCTCCCACACCTCGAGAATCAGGAAGCCGCCGAAGACCGGAGAAAGGGTGGCGGCGACGGTCCGCACCAGGGGGGCGATCTCGTCGTCGATTCCGGCAACGTACGACGCCTGGGTGGTGATCAGCCGGGCGGTGAGACCGTCCCGCGACCTTCGGGGCCGCCGGTACACGCAGACGAAGGGAAGCTGCCGGTCAATGTGGACCTGGCCCCAGTCCGGAAGCTGGCGCCGGAGGGGCCGGTCGGCGGCGAGCCGCGCGGCGGCCGATCGGAGGAAGCGGGCGGGTATCACCGGCCGCGATGTCGGGTCACCACGTCAGCGCCCGGAGCGCACCTTCTCCAGCTCTTCGAGGATCCCCGGGACGGTGGCGCGCAGCGCCTCCGGAATCCGCCCGTGGACTTCCGGGTAGGTCTCACCCGTCCACTCGTCCATGAAGAACTTCTTGAACTCGATCGCGAGCCCGCAGCCGGTCTTCGGGAACCTGGTGTGAACGAAACGGCAGAGCTCGGCGCCGCGGAACCGCACGTTCTCGCGCACGTCGAGATGGCGGCCGCCGAAGTCGAAGGACCTCAGGTCCTCCATGAACCGGTCGGCGAGGGCCCCCCAGCGCTGCCGGTCCATGGAGCCGGTCCCCAGATTGACCTCCGGGTTCGCCGCGGGATCCTGTGGCGGAGCGTCCGGTCCGTCACGGCGGTGGTTGTAGCTGTGCAGGTCGAACACCACAAAGGCGCCGTAACGCCGCTCCTTCTCCCAGAGGATTGCGCCGAGGGCGCTGTAGAACGCGTCATGGATCGCCAGTGACCGGTCGCAGACATCGTCCGGGAGCTCGCCGCGCCACACCCGGATTCCCCAGGCGTCCTCGGAACGGCGATAGACGGCGTTCTCCCGCGGCCGGTTCAGGTCCACCTCGAAACGCGACCGTTCGACGATGACCCGGGTGGGCGCCACGGCCGTGAACGGGCCGGTGAAGGGATCTTCCTCGTTCAGGCGCCGGTCCTCGGGGAGCGCCATCCGCTCCCGGACTTCCGGACGGACATCGTGTCCGTGGTGGATCGCGGTGGCTACCAGCGGGCCGTCGCCGCTGAATATGCGCCATGGGATATCAGGCATGGGAATCAGGCGTCCTGAGCTGTGCGGCGGGACGAGCCGCCGGAGTATAGGTCTGCCGGCGCCGGGGCGGGGGACGCCAGGGCGCCACGTTCACGGCTGAGCGAAACGGCAGGCCGGCCGCCGAAGGCAAACCACCCGAAGCACCGGTCAGGAACCGAAGGTGACGCCCAGCAACAGCGCCTGGGTGACCTGATTCTCCGAGCGGACCTGCGGTATCCGGGCGAGATCGAGGTTGTAGTTGAGCGACAGCCCGCTCGTCAGTTGCCAGGTGACGGTGCTGCGCCAATCGACCGTGAGATGCCGCTCCTCTCCGGCGTTGCCGAACAGGTCGAGGCTGCTGTTCAGCGTCAGGAAGCGGTAGCGGCCCGAAACCAGGAAGGTCATTTCGGCGCCCGCTTCGTGGAAGCTCGCCGCCTCGCGATAGTCGAGGGCCGCCGTCCGCGGGTCGTCGTCCAGGAAGAGCGCCCGCCGAAACCAGTTCTGGCGCAATCCGAAACCGCCGCGCCAGTCGAGCGTGAGCGTCGGCAACCGGACCAGGCGCGCGTTGAGGCCGAGACCTTCGCGCAGGAGCACCGGCGAGAAAGCGCCGGCGGTGCGCAGGGTGCCGTTCGCACCGACCCGCCGGCTGTCGAACGTCCCGTCGAGGCGCTCGAGCGTGACGCCCGTCGCCTCCGTGAAGAGGGTGTCCGAGACCCGGGCGCTGGTGAGCAGCCCGACCCGGACGTAGGGGCCCAGATTGGGTCCCAGGAAGCGGCTGTAGAAGAGATCGGCGCGGATCCGGTCGCTCGTCTTCTGGACCGGAAGCGCCTGCGTGCCCTCCGGGTCCACCATGAGCACTCCCTGTTCGACTTCGAGGATGCCTCCCAGGGAGTCTCGGCCGCTCTGGTACGTCAGGTAGGCGTCCACGAAGACATCGGCCGCGACGGATGTCTGGTTCGGTTTCCCGACGACGTTGACGGTGGAGGCGAACGGCATCGAGAGGCCCGCCGAAACTCTGCGGGTCCAGGGAGAACGGGCCCCGGTCTGGCCGATTTCCTCCGCGGTCACCGCCGCTCCACCCCGCATTTCCCCGGTCGTCCGGCTGATGACGAGCCGGTAGTGCACCAGAGCCCCGGCCGGTACAAAGACGCTCGCGAAGTCGGTCCGGGTCCGGTATGCCGCCCGGCGCCGGACAATGCGGTAGAGATCCTCCGGCAGGAGCAGGGTCTTGAGGCGCTCGCCCTCGAGAGTATCCGCTCCGGAACCGGTCACGTGGACCTGACGGTCCACAACGCGAATCAGTTCGAAGGAGCCGCCGTGAGGCACGTTTCGTTCGTCCACGACCTCGACCCGCAGCCCGCCCCATCGGACGGGAACCACGGTCGTCTCCCCCATCGTTACCTCCACCGGGACGACGTCGCGCTCCGCAATCGGCCCGCTTCCGACCCGGACGGTGTAGCTCCCCGGCGGGGCCAGGATCCGGATTCCGTTCCGGCCGGAGGCAATCTGCCGGGTTCCCCGGAACACTGCTGTCTCCGGTTCCTCCTCTCCGTCGGACAGGGCGGGAACGAAGATCGCTCCCATGCCTTCGGGGACCTCCGTCGGATCGGCTGCGAGTTGCTCTTCGATGGGAGGCGCCAGCCAGCGGTGGTAGGGGGGTTGCGCTTCGGGTTGTGCGGCGGTGGGAGCGGCGGCCAGGATCGCGAGCAGACACACGCCCGCGGAAGCCATCCAGGCCCGGTCTCCGAGGGGTTGGCAGCGGCGGGTCACGGGTTGCCCGGAGCTTGGCGGCACATTCGGCGGCACATTCGGCGGCACGGGCGAAGGTTTGGCGAGGGGCGACGAATTCTCGGGGCAGCGCAACGGAAGACGCGGAGAACGCTGTCCGGAGGAACCTCCGCGAGGTGTTGGCCGCATTCGAGCGCTCTCCAAACGTCCCGGGTCCATGGGGTATGTTCGCTCGCGCCAGGCTCCGTGGGATTGACAGCATTCGCGCCACGTACCAATGACGAGTCCGATACCCGGTCCGTCACATCGGACGCTCATTGCTGGCGACCGCTGGGGAACGCCCGCGCCGCCGATTGTGACCATTGGGACCCTCGGGCGGTCTATTGCGGCAGTGCCGGGCCGCTCGGCGCGATCCCGACAGCCATGACCGGGGCGGCCGCATGACGAGCCCGGCTCCCGAAGAGGCGTCGGACGAGATGCTGGTCGAGCAACACAGGGATTCGCCCCCGGACGACGTACGGGCGTTCGACACCCTGGTTCGCCGTCATCGGGATCGTGTGGTCGCCAACTGCCGCTTCCTTACCAGCCAGCCGGACCAGGCGGAGGACCTGGCGCAGGAGGTCTTCGTCAAGGCCTATTTCGGCCTCGCCCGGTTCCGGGGTGGATCGTCCTTCCGGACATGGGTGCAGCGCATCAAGGTGAATCACTGCCTCGACCATCTCAAGGCCCAGCGGGGACGGGTCTTCGTGGACGTCGAGGCCCAGGAAGTCGCGGGCGCCCCGGAGCTTTCGGTTCCCCCCGCCGCGGAACGGGACCTGATTCGCGCCGAAAACTACGAGCGCCTCGCCCGCGCGATCGACGCGTTGCCCGACACCCTGCGGATTGCGTTGACGCTGCGAGACCTGGACGGGCTCGCCTATGAGGAGATCGCCCGGACGCTCGGTCTCGGGCTGTCCGCGGCGAAGATGCGTGTCCTGCGAGCCCGCCGGACTCTGCGGGCGCGCCTCGGCGAAGCGGTCGAACCGGCCGACCCGACGCCGCCCAACCCGGCGGCGCCCGTTCCACCATGAAACCGCGCGACGGGAACGGTGACCCGCGACCCCCACGGACAACCCATCCGGATTCGGAAGAGCGGGTGTCCATGCTGCCGCCAGCAGGCGCCACGGCCGCTGCGGCTGAGTCGTTCGTCGGCCGGGTGCGGCGGTCGATTCAGCGGCGCCTGTTCGCCGCCAGCGTGGTGGAGTTCTGCATCCTTGGCCCGGCCCTTGCCGTCCTGGAATTCGTGATCGCCGTCGTCGCGTTCTGGCGGGGCGACGAGCCCAATACTCCGCGGAGAAAGGAAGTTGCCGAATGACGGATCTCGATCTTGGCGCCGAACTGTCGGAAACCCTGCGTTCCCTCCTGAGTTGGCTCACTGTGTCCGGCGAGCTTCTCGTTCGCGGCCTTGTGTTGCTGGCGGCGGCCTTCGCGTCAGGCTGGGCCGCCGGCCGGATCACCCGGTTCCTCCTCCGCCGGTTCGACGGCTGGGCGGATCAGGTCGGAGTGCAGGGTGCGCTCGGCCGCTTGGGCATCAGCGGGCCGCTGAGTCAGGTGCTGGGACGCGGCGCCTTCGTGCTGACGGGCCTGCTGGCAGGTCAACTCGCGGCGGACGCCCTCGGGTTGCCGACGCTCGCCGCGGGTCTGGGCGGCGTGCTGGCGTACGCGCCCCGAGTGCTCCTGGCGAGCGCGATCCTGGTAGGTGGAGTGGCAGTCGCCGGGCACATGCGGCGGGCCGCCAGACAGGCAGCGCTGGACGCCGGGATCGAGTATGCGCAGACGCTCGGAACACTGGCGTTCGCCGCCATCGTGTTTGCCGCGGCGCTCTTCGCGGTCAGCCAGCTGCGGATCACCACCGACGCCGTCTGGCTGCTGCTCGGCTGGATCCTGGCCGGCCTCGCGCTGGCGCTCGGGCTCTCGTTCGGACTCGGGGCCCGGGACTCCGCCAGCGACATCCTCGCGGGGCTTTACGCCCGCCGGATCTTCCGGATCGGGCAGGAGGTCGAGATCGGGGGGCACCGCGGCGTCCTCATCTCGATCACTCCGACGAACGCGCTGATCGAACAGGAAGACGCGATCGTGTCCGTGTCCAACAGCCGTCTGCTCCGGGAGATCGTTCGCCAGTCCAAGTAAGCCGGCCACGAGGCGCCGCGATGTGACTCTGCCGGCCCGTCGTCGTCCATAGCGGTTGGAGGCCGTCCGGCGCAGCCGGAAGTAGCGGCCCGGGTTCCCCGGAACCCGAAGGAGAGACGCGAACCATGCAGGCTCTGGCAGACCTCTTCCAACAGACCCTCGCCCAGTTGACCACGGTGGCCAGCGGCTACCTGAGCAACCTCCTCGGCGCCGGCGTCATCCTGGTGCTCGGGTGGTTGCTCGCGTGGCTTGCCGGTGCGAGCGTCCGGGCCGTCGCGCGCCGGGCGCTCGGCCGCACCCGCATCGGCAGGTGGCTCGCCGGCGGCGCGCCCGGCAAGGCCGCCCCGGTTGCCCACTACGCGGGGAAGGCGGCCTTCTACCTGGTGATGCTCTTCGTGCTTGCCGCGTTCTTCGAGGCCCTCCTCCTGCCCTCCGTCTCCGAGCCGTTGAGCGCCCTGCTCGGCGCCATCGTGGGGTTCGTTCCGCAGCTCCTGGCGGGCGGGGTACTGGCATTGGTGGCGGTCGCCGTCGCTTCCGGGATCCGGCACGCGGTTTCGATCGCCGCCCGCCGCATTCGGTTCGGTCCGGCTTCCGGCGACGAACCCGTCGCCGAGAACGGAGGGGGTCAGGCGCTGGCCGAGGGTTCGTACTGGTTCATTCTCCTGCTCTTCCTGCCGGCGGTCCTCGATGTACTGGCGATCGAGGGTCTCCTGGCCCCCGTCCGTACGTTCCTCGAGCGGATCCTGGCTTTCGTACCCAACATCCTCGCCGCGGCGGTGATCCTGGCAGCCGGCTGGTTCGCCGCGAAGTTCGCCCGGCGCGCCTCGTCGAGTCTGCTGGCGGAGGTCGGCTTCGACCGCCTGGGCGACTCGGCGGGACTCGGCGCCTGGTCGGGATCGTCCCGGCTTTCGGAACTGGCGGGCCGCGTCGTGCAGGTCCTCGTGCTGGTTCCCGCCGCCATCGCCGCGCTCGAGGCCCTGTCCCTGCGGAGCGTCACCGAGCCGGCGGTCGCGATGCTCGGGAGGGGGCTCGCCGCCATTCCGTCGCTCCTGGGCGCCGCCCTGCTGCTGGCCGTGAGCTACCTTGGCGCCCGGGTCGTCTCCGGGCTGCTGGTGCGCGGCCTGGCCGCCGCGGGATTCGATGACCTCGTCGCCCGCCTCGGGTTCGCAACGGGGGGCGAGGGGTCGCGTCCGCCGTCCGCAGTGGTTGGCGCCCTCTCGGTGCCGACGATCGTGCTGCTGGCCAGCATCGAGGCCCTGGGTCTGGTCGGATTCGCCAGTTTGGCCGGACTCCTCACCGACTTCATGGTCTTCGCCGCCAACGTGCTGGTCGGTCTCGCCATCCTCGCGCTGGGCCTCTATGTGTCCCGAGTGGTGGCGGATGCGGTGCGTTCCAGCGGCACGCCCCAGGCGCATCTGCTCGCCGTCACCGCGCGCGTTGCCGTACTGGTGCTGTCGGCGGCGATGGCGCTCCAGCAGATGCGGGTTGGCACCGAGATTCTGGTCGTCGCCTTCGCGGTCGTTGCGGGCAGCATCGGCGTGGGCGCGGCCATCGCATTCGGATTCGGCGCCCGGGATATCGCCGGACGCTGGGTCGAGCGGTGGGGAAGCCGCTTTCAGGAGACGTCGGACGAGTCTTGAGGCTGGTAGCTGCGGACATCAGGCGCCCCGCGCGGCGGTTCGCTGAACCCGGCAGCGGCGGCGAGCTCCTGACCGACGCCGCGCCGTGGGGTCGAGAACGAAGATCCCGAGCCCTCTCGAGAACACACGGCTGGATTGGCGGCGCCCCCTGTTCCTGATTCACCGGGCTGGGTGCCGGGTGATGCCACCGGCGGGCTGACCGGAAAGCCGGCGGACGCCTTTTCTGTGGCGAAATTCGCGGGATCCGAGTTCGTCGCCGACCGTACGGTCGAGCGCCGGAACCTCTCATCACATCACCGGGGCACCGTCCCAACACCAGCAGGAGTCTCACCATGCCCGACGTTCCCGTCCAGATTCTGACCTACCTCGCCGTAGCGGCGGCTGCCTTCCTTGTGGGTCTCCTCGCGGAGCAACTCGTCCGTTCCCGACTCCGCAAGAGGTTCGCGTGGCCGTCCGAGGGATGGAGCGGGTGGGCGGTGGCCAACGGGTTCCGGCTGGTCCCGGCCGTGCTCACGGCTGTCCTCGCGATCCGGATCCTGATGCTCGTCGAACCGCCCGGCGCCGCAGTCGAGCCGGTCCTCATAGCGGCCCTCGAGGTGGCTCTGGTGGTGGCGGCCGTCCGGATGGGTCTCGATGCCGGGCTGGCCGCGCTCCGCGCGCGGGAAACCCGGCTCGGACAACAGGGCATGTCCATCTTGCGCAACACCCTGGTCACGATCGCGCTGCTCGTCGGGACCATGCTGATCCTCGACCAGGTGGGGATCTCGGTGGGTCCCATCCTCGCCACCCTGGGAGTCGGCGCCCTGGCGCTGGCGCTCGCACTCCAACCGACGCTGGGCAACATCTTCGCCGGCATGCAGCTCGTGGGGGCCGCGCAATTCCGGGAAGGCGACTTCGTCAAAGTCCACGGCGCCGATGTCGAGGGCTACGTCACCGACATCGGGTGGCGCACCACCACGCTCAGGACGCTGCTCGACAACCACGTGATCATCCCGAACTCCCAGCTCGCGGACTCGGTGCTCACGAACCTCGACACTCCGGACCCGAAGGTGCGCCTCCGGGTCCCCGTCGGAGTCCACTACGACACCGACATGGAGCACGCCGAGCAGACCGCCCGCGAGGTCATCCGGCGGGTTCAGGACGAGAGCGATGCCGGGGTCGGCGGATTCGGCGGTGATATCCGCTGGACCGGCTTCGGGGATTCGGCGGTGACCTTCAATGCGGTACTCCAGGCGAAAGCGCCCGAGTTCCGCTTCGATCTTGCGAATGCCTTCATCAAGCTCCTGCATCGGCGGTTTGGCGACGAAGGCATCGAGATCCCGTATCCGATCCGGAACCTCTATCTCCGGACCGGCGTCCAGGTCAGCGGGCCGGCCGGACAAGCCGGGCCGGGATAATTGGCTTCACGTTGACATGAACGCAGTCCTCCCAGACTCCATCCCCACCGCGCGCGGAAACCCTTCCGGCCCGGCGCTCAGAACACGGCGGTCATGACCCGACCGGCGTCCCTTCCGCAGCAACGGCGGCACCTCAAGGGTCTGCGGGAGCAGCGCCTGTGGCTCCGGGTGATCGTCGCCACGATCCTCGGGGTCGGCTTCGGCGCCCTCGTCGGGCCGACCGCGGGGCTGCTGTCGCCCGAGACATCGGCCCTCATCGCGAACTGGGTGTCCCTGCCCGGCAAGCTCTTCCTCCTCGCGATCCAGTTCGTGGTCGTACCCCTGGTGGTCGCATCGGTGATCGGGGGCATTGCCGCCCAGGACACGAGCGGCGGCCTGGGCGACCTCGGGGCGCTCGGCCTTCGCACGGTGGGCTTTTTCCTCGTGACCACCGTGCTGGCGGTCGGGATCGGTCTCGGGGTGGCGGCCGCTATCCGGCCCGGGCAGTACATGGACCGTTCGGCGGTGAGCCTGCCCGCGAGCGGCGGCGCCGCGCTCTCGGATGCCGCGCCGGTCGACGCGCCCGGCGCCGGCGAGGTTCCGGACCTGATCGTCAACCTCTTCCCGCGCGATCCGTTGGCGACCTTCGTCGGCGACGACATGCTGCAGATCGTGGTCGCGGCCATCGTGCTGGGAATCGCCTTGGTCCTCACCCCCGGAGACCAGCGAAGGCCGCTCCTCGACCTGCTCGCGTCGGTTCAGGCCGCTTGCATGGTCATCGTCGGCTGGGCGCTCCGTTTCACCCCGATCGCGGTGTTCGCGCTGCTGGCCAACATCGCCAGCCGCCTCGGTCTCTCCGTCCTGTTGGGCGCGGGGATGTACATGGTTGCGGTGGTGGCAGGGCTTGCCGCGCTGTTCCTGCTGTATCTGGTCCTCGTGCGGATCCTGGCGGGGCGGCCGGCGCTCGGCTTTCTGGCCGCGAGCCGCGAAGTGATCCTGTTGGCGTTCTCGACCTCGAGTTCGGCGGCGGTGATGCCGCTCACGCTCGCCCGGACCGAGGACACGCTCAAGGTGCACCCGCGGATCGCGCGGTTCGTGGTCCCGCTGGGGACCACCATCAACATGGGCGGGACGGCGGTCTACCAGGGCGTCGCGACGCTTTTCCTCGCCCAGGTGTTCGACGTGGACATCGGCCTTACCGGGCTGCTGCTCGTGGTGGTGATGGCGACCGGCGCGGCGATCGGCACCCCCGGTACCCCCGGGGTGGGCATCGTCATCCTGGCGACGATCCTGGGCAGCGTCGGGATTCCGCCGGACGGGATTGCGCTCATCCTGGGAGTGGACCGGTTGCTCGACATGGGCCGGACCGCCGTCAACGTGACCGGAGACATGGTCGCGTGCGTGGTGCTCGACCGCTCGCTGGGCAGTGCGATGCGAAGCGCGTGACGATCCGCCCGGTTCCCGGCCGACATCGCGCCAACGCTCCGGCAGGACAACAACTCCTCCGTCCCGCCGGGGACTGCCGCTGTAAAATCGGGTGCGTCGGACCGGGCCTTGGGGGATGGGTTCAGGGCCGAAGAGGAGCACCCTTCCAGACGCTGGAGGGGGCTGAGTACGCCCGATGAACTGGCAGTTTCTCGAAGGTCCGCTTCTGTTCAAGATCGCCGCCTCGGTCCTCCTGGTTGCGCTCGTCCTGACGCTCCGGGCGGCGCTTTCCCGGACGCTTCGCCGGGCGGCGCCAAAGTCCGAGATCCGCCGCCGCTGGTTGGTCACCATCCGCAACGTGGCGTGGGTGGTGATCGCCTTGGGCCTCGTGCCGATCTGGTTGGAGACGATCGGAAACTTCGGGACCGCCATCCTGGCCGTCGCCGTCGCCGTGGTGATCGCGACCAAGGAGTTGATTCAGGGCGTGCTCGGCAGCTTCGTCCGCACGGCGACGGATATGTACTCCATCGGCGATCGGATCGAGGTGGGTTCTCATCGCGGCGACGTTGTCGACCTCAACCTCTTTTCGACGACGATTCTGGAGGTCGGCCCCAAGGCTCCGAGTCACCTGCGGACCGGACGCACGGTCAGCATTCCCAACGGCATGCTGCTGACCACGACGGTCACGAACGAGTCCAGCATGAATCGGTTCGTCGTGCACACTCTCTCGGTCCCCGTTTCGCTAGATGACGATTGGAAGAAGGCGGAGGCGGCTCTCCTGGAGGCCGCCGAGACCGAGTGCACCACGTTTCTGCAAGAAGCCCGCCGGCACATGGCGACGCTCGAGCGCGAACACGGCTTGAGCCGGCTTCCCCTGAAACCGCGGGTCCTGCTGGAATTCGGTCAACCCGACCGAGTCAACCTCCTCGTTCGCGTTCCTGCTCCCGTGGGACGCCAGGGAACCGTCGAACAGGCCATCCTGCGTCGCTATCTGGAGAGCGAGCCCTGGAAGAAGGATCCGGTCTCGGCGGCTTCGATTGCGGATAACCCCGCTACCTAGCGCGAAGCCTGCAGGCTGAGGTGGACCCCATCCCTTGGACGGACCTGCCGGTCCGGTTAACGACAATTCGGGCTGCCGGGATCTCGCGAAGGAGGCCGACATGTCCAACGACTCCGGCTGAACCCGCGGTAACTTCGTGAACGAGCCGCTCGATTTCGCGGCGATGGCCACCGGCCTCGGCGGCGGGCTGGCGCTGTTCCTCTACGGCATGCGCAAGATGGCGGATGCCCTCAAGACGGTCGCGGGAACGGGGCTCAAGGACATCCTCGCCCGACTCACCACGAACCGTTTCACGGGTGCGCTGTCCGGCGCCGTCATCACCGCCGTCATGCAGTCGTCTTCGGTGACCACGGTCATGGTGGTCGGGTTCGTCAGCGCCGGCCTGATGACGTTCACCCAGTCGGTCGGGGTGATCATGGGCGCCAACATCGGCTCCACCGTGACCGCGCAGATCATCGCGTTCAACATTGCCGAGTACTCCCTGGCGCTGATCGCGATCGGGTTCCCGATCGAACTCCTGGTCCGGAGCCGGCGTGTTCGCTACTACGGCATCGCGATGATGGGGATGGGGCTCCTGTTCTTCGGCATGGACCTGATGGGGGACGCGATGGCGCCCCTCCGGTCGTACGAACCCTTCATCGCCTTCATGCAGGACATGCGGGCTCCCTGGCTGGGGATCCTCGCGGGTTTCGCGTTCACCGCCGTCGTCCAGTCCTCCGCCGCCACCGCCGGGCTGGTCATCGTGCTCTCCACCCAGGGGCTGCTCACCCTGGAGCAGGGAATCGCCCTTCTTCTCGGGGCGAACATCGGGACCTGCGTGACCGCCGGACTCTCCGCGATCGGCAGGCCGCGCGAGGCGGTCAAGGCCGCGGTCGTCCACATCGTTTTCAACGTGGTGGGAGTCCTGCTCGTGGTGTGGTTCATCCCCCCCTTCGCCGACCTCGTGCGTTCCGTTTCACCGGGCGCTCCGGAACTCTCCGAAGCGGCGCGCCGCGCCGCGGAGGTGCCGCGCCAGATCGCGAACGCCCACACCATCTTCAACGTCGGCAGCACGCTGCTCCTCATCGGGTTCGCGGGACGGCTCGCGGCGCTCGTGGACCGGATCGTGCCCCGGCCGAAGACAACCGGATCCCCGGAGGGCGCCGCCGTCTATCTGGACCGGGTGTACCTGGACCAGCCGGCGGTCGCGCTCGACCGCGTGCGGCTGGAACTCGGCCGCATGGCCGTCCTGGTCAGCCGGATGTTGGACCGGGCGCTCCCCACCGCCGTAGCTGGCTCGGAGTCCGAGCTCCGGGCGCTCAGCGAAAAGGATCGGTCCATTGACGAGCTCCACGGCGCCGTCGTGGAGTACCTCGGTCAGTTGTCGAAACGGGAGCTGGTCGATCCGCTGCCCGGGCGGCTTCAGGAGTACTTCGGCATCGCCAACTACCTCGAGAACGCGGGCGATACCGTGGCGAAGGGTTTGGTGTCCCTCGGCCACCGGCGACTGGCGGCGGAGGTCGTGTTCGATGCCGCGATTACCGCAACTCTGGAGCGGGTGGCGCGGAGCACCGCCGGGTCGTTCGCCCAGGCCATCGAAGCCTTCGAGCGGCGGGATCTGAAGCTGGCGCAGCAGGTGGTGGAGTCGCGGGCGTCGATGAGCCGGCAGGCGAACAGGGCCCACGCCCAACTCGTCCGCGTGGCGGCTGACGGGGAGAAGAAGGGCATCGCGGCGTACCGGCTCGCCGTCGAGCACGTGGACGAACTGAAGCAGATCGACACCCTGGCTCGTCGGATCGCCGGAGTGATCCTCGACGCGCACCCGGCGGATGAGCCGCCCCGGGACGCGGCCCGGTTGGCGACAAACTGATCCTTGATGGTCAGAACGCGATCCGGAGGTGCTCAGCTCCCTCAGGCCGACGACGGCGAGTCGCAGGTTGCCCGCACCGCGTCAGGCCCGTACGCCCGCTCCAGCCTCCTCACCCCGAAGTGGCCGGTGCCCATGTCCTGGAAGTGGTTGATGAACGAGTGGACAACGGGCCGGCGCTCCAGGCCGTCGTCAGGCGTGGAACGTTACGGGGTCACCTCGGTCCCGGGATCCGGCGAAGCGTGGTTTCGGCGCCCCGCCGGTCAGCCCGCCCGGGACTGACCTGCCGCGCTAGAAGCGCTGGAGAGCGTCGGCTTCGGTGTCGGTGATCGTCAGGATCTGGTTGAAGCCGCTGATCTTGAAGACCTCGAGAATGTGCTCCTTCATTTCGCAGAGCACGAGCTTGCCCTTCACCCCGGCCAGCCGCTTGGCGAGGATCAGCAGGACGCGCATCCCCGTCGAGTTGATGTAGTCCAGCCCCCCGAAATTCATCACCACCTGGGTCGCCCCTTCGGGCCCGATGGCGTGCGCCATGACCGCCTGCTCGAACTCGCTGCTCGTGCGCGTGTCGATGCGCCCCTGGGGCGACAGCACGAGAACTCCGTTCTTCGTTTCATCCGTCAGGTTCATTGAGCTTCCTCCTGGTCGCCGGCTGTTAGCGACCGGGTCAGGGTGATCCGGTTTCGATCCTTGATTCGTTCGTAGTTGGTCGTGGTCATGAGGGACTGAACGAGAAAAACACCGAGCCCCCCGATCGGCCTGTCCTCGAGGGGAAGGGTCGTGTCGGGGACCGGCGCCTCGTGAAACGGGTCGAATGGTATCCCGTGATCCTCGATTTCGATGTGAAAGGTCCCGTCCGCGATCGTGGCCCACATGTGAATGTGGGTGTGTTCGACTGCGCGGGTTCCATACTTGATGATGTTGGTGACCAGTTCGTCGACCGAGAGCGTGATTCGCTGGGTCTGGAGCGGTGACACGCCGTGTTTCTCTGCGAACTCCTCGAGCGCCACGAGCATCTCGCTGAGTTCGCCCAGGTCCTTGTCCAGCTTGCAGGAGAAGGCGGGAGCCTTCGACTTACCGGCTGGGCCGCGCCTCGGTGCCATCGGGGCGTCAACTCTAGCAGCCTCCGGGGGAACCTACGCCCGCCGGGAAACCGGTCAGAAACCCCGGGGACGCGACGCGCGACGGAGGAATACTCGGCGTTTTCCGGGCGAAACGCAACACGCAAAGGCGGGTTCCGCGGAGGTCCGTCACCGCCCGCGGGTTGGGGATTGCACGTCTTCGAGGCGTGCGGGACCGCCGGACGGTTCCGGATCCAGCATCGAGATCCTGACGGCGACCTCCAGCTCCTGCCGGGCCGCTCCCCGGAAGGTGCCGCGGGTGGGAGGAACGTCGCGATAGTCCCGCCCGGTCGCGACCCGGACGTGATGTTTCGGAGAAACCGTGTTGTTCGTGGGGTCGGCGCCTACCCAGCCGAGACCCGGGAGCAGGCACTCGATCCACGCGTGACTCGCCTGCGCCATGGCCTGTTCCCGTCCCTTGTGAACCGGGAAGAGATATCCCGAGACGTACTGGGCGGGGATCCCCCAGCCCCTCACGATGGCGAGCATGATGTGGGAGAAGTCCTGGCAGACGCCGCTTTCCGCCGCCAGGGCATCGTCGATCGGCGAGTCCACCCGCGTCTGTCCCCGCTCGAAGTCCAGCGCCTCGTGAATGCGGGACGTCAGCTCGCGAATGGACGTCAGCGGCGTTTCGCCGCGCTCGATCCGGTGGCGGGAAACGAAGGCTTCCAGCGCGGCGGTCGGCCGGGTCAGCGGGGTGGGGTGGAGCAGATGCCACGTCGAAGGCGTCCGCAGCTCCTCCAGATCGTCCCAGGCCGCCCTCCTGGTGTCGTCGGGATCGCTGGCGTGGAGGGCCACGAGGGACCGGGAGGTGACCGTCAGTTGTTCATGCTCGCCGGGCACGTCGAAGAAATGCACGGCGTTTCCGAAGCAGTCCTCGTAGCTCCCGAGTTCGGCGCCGGGGTCGGTGAGGATCTGGAAGGACTTGAGATGCTGGGAAGCGTCGCTGCGGGGCTCGAGGTAGAGCGTGACGACGGATTCCCGGATCGGTTCCGAATACCGGAACCGGGTCACGTGCTCGATGCGGTACAGGGTGTCGGCGGAGGTCACGTGGCTCGGCTCACCTTCCCGGTAGCGCCTGGTCCGCGGGATAGAAGATGTAGCGGCGGTAGATCTCGTCGTGAAGCCCGCGGGAGAGCCGGCGCACCTCGGCAAGCGTGCCCGCGAGGTCCTCCCGCTCCTGGGATCCGTAGACGAGCAGGGCCCGGAGCTGTCCGGCGATCCGGTGCGTGGCCTGCAGGGGGTGGCGGGCGCCGCCGGCCGGGTCGATGCGGCCCAGGCCGTTCCGGATCTCCTCGGCGGCGAAGCGGAGGGTGTGGGGTGACTCCGGTTCGTGGATCAGGAAGGTCATCACCTTCCAGGGATCGATCTCGGGCGTGTAGTGCCGGCAGTAGGGCTCGAAGCTGGCGCAACTGCGGAGCAGCAGCGACCAGTCCAGGTCGGTGTCCTCGTCGTCGAGGGCGGGCCGGTAGTTGTCGAGGATTTCGGTCGTGACCTGGATGCGCTCCATGAACCGGCCGAGCCGGATGAAGTCCCAGGCGAGTCCGTGCCGCAGGCCGTTGTCGGTCACTCCCCGGAAGAGGTAGATCTGCGCCGAGGTCTCCTTGTAGAAGTTCTCGGGTTCCTTGTTCCAGAAGAAGTGCAGTTGCGTGTCGCGGAGCGAGAGGTAGGTCCGGTTGAGCTGACCCCACATCTCCTGGGTGATCTCCTGCCGCGCCTGCCGGGCGTTCTCCCGTGACATGCCCCACAGCGACACCATCGAGCCGGGGTTCTCGCTCTCGAAACTCATGAAGTCCGCGAGCGTGTAGGCGTCGGCGAGCAGGAACGAGTCCTCGAGCTGGTCGCTGTAGAGCGGGTCGCCACCCGGCGGCGCGACCTTCAGGCTGCGGAAGAGCCGGGTCCAGCCGGCCGCGACCTGGGCGGAGGTGTTGTCGGTCACCGAGCGCACCTGCACTCCCAGGAGCCGGATGGTCTGGTCCGACCGCTCCAGGTAGCGGCTCATCCAGTAGAGGTTGTCGGCGACGCGGGCGAGCATGGTCAGGCGCTTGCGGCAGCGGGCTCCGCCGCCTCCGGGACATCCACGATCCAGGCGTCCTTGGAGCCGCCGCCCTGGCTCGAGTTCACCACCAGGCTGCCCTTCTTGAGTGCGACCCGGCAGAGGCCGCCGGGCACGATCTCGGTCCGTTCCGACTGCAGGATGAAGGGCCGGAGGTCCACGTGGCGCGGCTCGATGTGGGCCCCGACGAGACAGGGGGCGCGGGACAGGGCGAGCGTCGGCTGGGAGATGTAGTTGTCCGGGTCCGCCCGGAGCGCCGCCGCGAACTCCTTCTGCTCGGTCCGGGAGGCGTGGGGACCGACCAGCATCCCGTAGCCGCCGGACTCCCCCACCATCTTCACCACCAGCTTGTCGAGATTGGCGAGGGTGTAGGCAAGCCCTTCCCGCTCCCGGCACAGGGTCGTCGGGATGGGCTTGATGAGCGATTCCTCGCCCAGGTAGTACTTGATGATGCGCGGCACGTAGGCATAGACGGCCTTGTCGTCGGCGATGCCGGTCCCGGGGGCGTTCGCGATCACCACCCGGCCCGCCCGATAGGCGTGGAAGAGCCCGGGCACCCCGAGCACCGAGTCCTCGCGGAAGGTGACCGGGTCGATGAAGTCGTCGTCGATGCGCCGGTAGATCACGTCCACCTGCCGGAGTCCGGCGGTCGTGCGCATGTACACCCGCCGGTTGTGGACGAGCAGGTCGCGTCCCTCGACGAGTTCGATGCCCATCTGGCGGGCCAGGAAGGCGTGCTCGTAGTAGGCCGAGTTGTAGACGCCGGGGGTGAGCAGGACGATGCTCGGATCGCTCACCTGCGGGGGCGCGAGCGACCGGAGCGTCTCGAGCAGCAGCCGGCTGTAGTGCTCCACGTCCCGGACCCGGGAACGCCGGAAGAGCCGCGGCATGCTGCGCTTGATCGCGTCCCGGCAGGCGAGCATGTAGCTGACGCCGGACGGTACGCGGAGGTTGTCCTCGAGCACCGCGAACCCGTCGTGGGTGCGCACGAGGTCGGTGCCGCAGACGGAGACGTAGGCGCCGTGGGGGACCTCGACGCCCCGCATCTCGATCCGGTAGTGCTTGTTGCCGTACACCAGCTCGGCGGGAATCACTCCGTCGCGGACGATGTGGCCCTGGTGGTAGATGTCGTGGAGGAACAGGTTGAGCGCCCGAAGCCGCTGTTCCAGCCCGCGGGCCACCTCGTCCCACTCGTCGCCGCGCACGATCCGGGGAAGACAGTCGATCGGGAAGACGCGCTCGATCGTCTGTTCGTCGCCGTAGACGGTGAAGGTGATCCCCTCGTGAAGGAACGAGCGCGTGACCCGCTCCTGGATCTGCCTCAGGTCATCGGGCGGCGTTTCGCGGATGGTCTCGAAGAAATCGGCGCAGTGCCGGCGCGCGGACCCGTCGCCGTCGAACATCTCGTCGTAGAACGTCGAGTCGTGGTCGTACTGGCGGAACGCGGGAGCGGCGGTCGCCGCGACTGGGATCATGGACCGGGCGCCGGACGGTATCCGACGTTCATGGATGTGTCAGGCCGACTTCGGGAGGCCGTTCCGCGCGACGTCCTCGTAAACGTTGCAGAAGTAGTCGAGCTCGGCCATGGTCGTGTAGAGGTTCGGCGTGATCCGGAGTCCCTGGAACTCCTCGTGCATGATGGGAGTCACGATGATGTGGTGTTTCTCCCAGAAGTAGTCACGGAGCCGGGGCGCCTCGACCGTCGTCAGGTTGATGTTCCCGATGGCGCAGCTCAGGCGGGGGTTCCGGGAGGTGTGGAGCTCGGTATTGGGGAGCGCCGAGAGGCGGTCGGCCCAGGTGTCCTTCAGGTAGCGGAGCCGGGCTTCCTTGTTCTTCGCGCCCACCGTGTTGTGGAAGGTGATCGCCTCCCCGACGGCCACGAAGTTGGCGGCGGGATGGGTGCCGATCTCCTCGTACTTGCGGATGTCGGCGTCCATGCGCTCGGGGGCCGGCATCATGGGCCAGATCTTCGGGATCTTGTCCTTCTTCACGTAGAGCATCCCGGTGCCCTTGGGGGCGAGCAGCCACTTGTGGAGGCTGGTGCCGAAGTAGTCGCAGCCGATGTCCTCGAGCTTGAAGTCGAACTGGGCGAACGAGTGCGCCCCGTCCACCATGACCTCGATGCCGCGTTCGCGGGCCACGTCGCAGACCGCCTTCACCGGCAGGATCTGCCCGGTGAGGTTGATCTGGTGGGACATCAGGATGACCCGGGTCTTGTCGGTGATGGCGTTCCGGAATCCCTCCACGACCTCTTCGTCGGTCTCCGCCGGGGTCGGGATCTGGATGAACTTGAGATCGATGCCCTCGCGGCGCACCCGCTGGCGGATGGTGGTGAGCATCCGCCCGTAGTCCTGGGTGGTGGTGAGGATCTCGTCGCCGGACTGGAGGTCCAGGCCGAGAAGCAGAATCTCCATGGCTTCGGAGGTGTTCCGGACCAGCGCGACCTCCTCGGGGTCGCATCCGAACAGCACCGCCAGCCGCTGGCGGACGTTCTCCTTCCGCGGCTGGAGGATCTGCCACATCGTGTAGACGGGGGCTTCTTCGGATTCCCAGATGTAACGGACGAACGCCTCGGTGACCATGCGGGGCGAGGGGCAGACCCCACCGTTGTTCAGGTTGATGATCGAGCGCGTGACGCTGAAGGCCTGCTGGATCTCCATCCAGTAGTTCTCGTCGCGGGCGAGGTCTTCGGGGCTCGCGCCCGTGGTCCGCTGCGCCGCGGCCTCGACGTTCCGGATCGTTTCGGGGCCGAACAGGGTGGTGACGAGCGCGGCGCCGCCGGCTTCGCCCACCGAACTCAGAAACCGCCTGCGCCGCATGATTCAACTCCTTTTGAGGGAACCCGGGATCCGAACCGGAATCGGCGGAAGGGGCCCTGAATTCGGCGGAATTTACCACCGGGCCCGGGGCTGGCCGCCGGTGCGGAGGGGCGACGTGGAGCCCGCCGCCGGATGGTGGACGCCGGATTCACTACCATCCCGGAATGCTCGACGCACTCTCCGACCTGCTGCGCCGGATGCCCCCGATCTTCGATACGACCGTGGGTCACCTGGTGATCGCATTGGGGGTCCTGGTGGCCGCCTTCGGTTTCGCGCTGGTGGTGGTCATCCTGCTCCGCCGGGCCCTCTTCCGTCTGGGTCTGCGGGAGCGGATCGCGTCCCGCGTCGCCGGCGGCGTGCGGCTGGCGCTCGGCCCCGAACGGGCCTCCCAGCAGGACGTCGACGCGATCGCCGGCCGGATCGTCTTCTGGGGGCTCCTGATCCTGGTCGTTGCCGCGGTCGCGTCGGTCGTGGACCTCTCCGCGATCGGAGGCATCGGCGGGACGCTGCTGGGCCGGATCATGGGGATGGTCGCCCAGTTGGGGCGGGCGCTCGTGCTGCTGCTCGCGGCCTGGTTCCTGGCCGCGGTGCTCCGCCGCGCGGTGCGGGTGGCCCTCGAGGCGGCCGGCGTGGACGAGCGGCTCGACCGGGGGAGCGAACGGCCGCCGGGCCGGATCTCGCACGCGGTGCCGGAGATCGTCTACTGGGTCGTCCTCCTCCTGTTCCTGCCGCCGATCCTGGCGGCGCTCGACCTGGAGGGGGTGCTGCTTCCGATCGAGACGGTGGTGAACCAGGTCATCACCTTCCTCCCGAACGTGCTCGGCGCCATCATCATCTTCCTCGTCGGGTGGTTCATCGCCCGGATCGCGAAGGCGGTGGTGACGAACCTGCTCGCCGCGGTGGGGCTCGACACGGCGGCGGAACGGCTCGGGCTCCGGCGGATCCTGGGTTCGAGGACTCCGTCGGCGCTGCTCGGCGGGATCACCTATCTGCTGGTGCTCTTCCCGGTGATCCTGACCGGGCTCGACCGGCTGAGCCTCGACGTGATCACGCGGCCGGCGAGCGACATGCTCGGGCGGGTCTTCAGCGCGTTGCCGCTCCTGCTGGTCGCGGTGGCGCTCCTGCTCACCGCCTACGTCGTGGGGCGCGTCATCGCCAACCTGACCCGCGACCTCCTGCGGCAGGCCGGCTTCGACCACGTCCTGACCCGGATCGGGCTGACGAGCACCGCCACGGCCGACGACCACACCGCGTCGAACGTCGTGCGGGTCGTGGTGCTCGCGCTCATCATGCTGTTCGCGAGCATCGAGGCGGCGAGCCTGGTGGGCTTCGACAACGCGGCGGGGCTGCTCACCCGGCTCCTCCAGTTCACCGGCCAGTTCCTGCTGGGAGTGGTGTTCCTGGGCTTCGGCGTCTTCCTCGCGAACCTGTCGGCGCGCGCCATCAGCGCCAGCCGGGTCCCGCAGGCGCGGCTGCTCGCGCTGGCGGCGCGGGTGGGCATCCTGCTGTTCACCACCGCGGTGGGACTCCGCCAGATGGGCATCGCCAACGAGATCATCGAGCTGGCCTTCGGCATCGTGCTGGGGGCGGTGGCGGTGGCGTTCGCGGTGGCCTTCGGCCTCGGCGGCCGCGACGCCGCGGCCCGGCAGATCGAGCGCTGGCAGTCACGGATCTCGGACGAGGATCGGTAGGGGCGCGTGGACAGTTCGCCAGGGAGCTTTTCCTGGCGCGGCCGGGTCATCCGCCGCGCCGCAGTCATCGGCTCGGGTCAGATCGGACCCGACATCGCCCTTCATCTGGTCAAGACGCTCTCCCCCCACGGGGTGGAGACGGTGGTGCTGGACATTGCGGAAGCCGCGCTCGCGGCCGGCCGCCGGAAGATGTTCAGCAAGATCGAGAAGGGTCAACAGACCGGGGCGTTCCGCGACGTCCAGGCCGAGCGGATGCGTGGCTCCGTCGAGTTCACGAGCGACTACGGCCGGCTCGGCGGGGTGGACCTGGTCATCGAGGCGGCGTCCGAGGACCTCGCGATCAAGCGGCGCATCTTCGCCTCGGTCGAGGAGCTCGCCGGTCCCGAGGCGGTGCTGCTCTCGAACTCCTCCCACATCGAGCCGTCCCGCATCTTCTCCGAGCTCTCGGAACCGGGCCGCGCGGCGGTGGCGCACTACTTCTTCCCGGCGGAGCGCAATCCGGTCGTGGAGATCGTCGCCGCCCAAGCCGCGCGCGGCCTCGTGCCGTGGCTGCTCGGCTTCTACGAGGAGATCGGCAAGGTGCCGGTGGCCGTCGAGAGCCGGTTCGGCCACGCCCTGAACCCCATCTTCGAGGGCATGTTCCTGGCCGCGGCGCTCGCGGTCGAGGAGGGGCTCGGGACCTCGAAGGAGGTGGACGACGTCGCCCGCCGGGCGCTCCGGCTCGGGATCGGGCCGTTCACCGCGATGAACCTGACCGGCGGCAACCCGATCGCCTACGAGGGGTTTGCCGAGATGCACGAGCGTCTCCACCCCTGGTTCCGGGTCCCGCGGCTGCTCGAGGAGGCGGTGGCGGAGGAGGGGCCCACCGGGCGGGTGT
>CAYUVU010000409.1:0-4775 GCA_964448205.1 uncultured Acidobacteriota bacterium | reverse complement strand
CTTCTCCACCCACGTGAGCGACATCGGCGCCCTGGAGTTTCAGGCCTACATGCGGATGCTGGACCAGATGGGCGCGGGGTATCGGGAGTAGGGATCAGAGAACGGCCTCACTTAGCCGACTCTTTTCAATTCCCATAATATTCGGAGGGTGGCCGCCACTTCGGCAAAGCGCACCACCCCCGAGGTCGGCGAGTGCAGCGCCGCCACGCCCTCGGCGTGGGGCTCGATCTCCCGGAGTTCCGCCCGGTCGAGCATCCGGAGTCCGGGGACGCCGTTCGTTTCGCCGCGCCGGAGTAGCCCCTCGAGCCGATCCCGTTCGGCGCCGTCGGTAGCGACGACCACCTTGCCCGAGAGCGAGTACGGAACGCCGTGTTCCTCGCAGAAACGCACCAGCAGCTCCACTCCGCGCCGGCAGTTCCGGGCCCGGAGCGAACCCGGCGCGTAGTAGATGCCGGAGTGGATGACGCCGCTGTTCCGGCCGGTCTGGTGCCGGGCCACGCCGGGCTCCTTCTCGAGCACGAGGGTCGTCCACGACGGGTTCCGCTCCCGAAGACGGCGGGCCACCGCGAGCCCGACGATCCCGCCGCCCACCACGAGGACGTCGATTGGTTTCGTCCCGTTCATCGGCCCCCCGTCCTGATGGTGTCAGAAGGCGGCGGGATCGCCATGCACCCCAACCGCTTGAACGCGGAATCCAGAACTTCCCCGCATTTCGTTGAATTCCGACCCGATTCCGAACCGCTGGACAGCTTCCTCGTTGCCGGGGGATATGCGCCTCCGATTCCGATCGTTTCTCCTGTCCGGGATTCTGCTCGCCGCGTCGGGCCCCGCCGCCGGATCCCCCGGCCTCCACCCTCCCGAACCGGGCCTCCCGGAAGTCCCGGGGAGCGAGCCGCTCCGGGTGCGGTTCTACGACCCCTACCGCCTGCTCTCCCCGGAGGCCCACGACTGGCTCGAAAAGGAGGTGGTCCGCGCTTTCGGAGCAAGCGAGATCGGGCTCACCTTCGTCGGCCGCGGGGGTCCCGGAGTGATTCCGGCGACCCTCTATCCCGAGCTTCCGGACCGCTGGGACGTCGCTCCCGAGACCATCGGGGTGGCGATCGGGGTGCACGGAGGGCCACGGTCCATCTTCCTGTCGCTGGGGGCCGCGGAACGGGCTCTCGGATTCCCGCTCGCCCGGCGCCGGGGCGCGCCGGCGACGGCGAAGCCTTCGAGGCGCCGTTTGCCGGGATCGCAGTCCCGGCGGCTGGGTGTCGCCCTCGGACGCGTGCTGGCCCACGAGCTGGTTCATACCGTCGCGCCCGAGTGCCCCCACACGAGGAACGGCCTGATGGCGGAGCGGTTGAGCCGCCGGATGTTGACGGCGCCCGGAATCGGATTCGACGCGCTGGCCACGCGGCACCTGCGGCTCGCCGCGGCCGGGATGGCCTCCCCCGAAACCGGCTGAGGACATCCCGCGCCCGTCCCCGGCGGTGTGGCGCGCGGGCGGAGCCGGGAGCAGCCTGTCCACCCGGTTAGAGTTCGCTTATGAGGCGGCCGAGTCCGCGTTGGCAGCGGATCCTGGTGCTCGCCGGTCTGGGGGCCGGCGCCCTCGGGATCGCCCTGTTCCAGGGCGCCCTGTCCACGCCGGAGCGGGTGGAATCGCTCTACACCACGGGCATCTACCCGCTGGTCGTCCGCGTTTTTTCGTTCCTCAGCGGTCTCGTTCCCTTCTCGCTGGCCGAGCTCTTCACCGCGGCGGCCGCACTCTTCGTCATCGGACGGGTCACCTGGCGCTTCACGGGCCGCTTCCGGCAGCCAGCCCCGCGCGGAGAGACCCCGACCGATGAGAAGCCGGCGCGGCCCCCGGCGCCTCGCGCGGTGCTCCGGCGGCTCGCCTACACCGCGGTGTTCGCCCTCGCCGGCGCCGGGGCTCTCTACGCGATCTTCGTCGTCGTCTGGGGCCTGAACTACGCCCGTCCCCGCCTCGAGCATCGTCTGGAGCTGCCGATCGGCCAGATCTCGGAAGCCGAGCTCGTCCGGCTGACCACCCGGGTCGCGGCGGAGACCACCCGCTTCCACCGGCTCGCCGGCCTGCCGGGCGCCGCGGTCTCGAAGAGTCCCCTCGATTTCGCCACTCTCAGCACCGCCATCGACGAGGCGTACGACGCGATCGACCTGCCCGGCGATCCCGGCCCCGGAAGGATGAGTCCGGTGAAGCCGGCCGTCTTCTCGGGACTCATGTCCCGCCTCGGGATCAGCGGCATCTTCGTCCCCTTCACGGGCGAACCCACCGTGAACACCGGGCCGCCCGACGTGGCCGTGGCGTTCACCGCCGCCCACGAAAAGGCGCACCAGCGAGCCATCACCCACGAGGGAGAAGCGAGCTTCGCCGCCTACCTGGCGCTGTCCCGCCAGCGGGAGCATCCGTATCTGTCCTATGCCGCATCCTTCTTCGCCGCCCGGCATCTGCTGGCGGCGGTGAGGAACGCCGACGCCGGGGACCGGGACCGCGCCTGGGCCGCCTTCGGTCCCGGGCCGCGCCGCGACCTGGACGCACTCAACGCCTTCTGGGCCCAGCACCGCGGGATGGTCCGGGGCGCCGCACGGCGGGTGAACGACTCCTACCTGCGCACCATGCGGATCCCGGACGGCGCCCGCAGCTACGGAACCGTGGTGCGGCTGCTGATCGCCGACCTCCGGCAGCGGTCGGCGCCCCCGGCCGCGATCACGACCGACGACAGCGAGGGCTGACGAGGACGGCGCTCCGGGACGGCGCTCCTACGGCGCCGCGAACCGCGCCGCGGTCTCGAAGAGCGTCCGCACGCTGAAGCCCGTCGCCCCCTTCGGGTAGTACTTCCAGGGCTTCTCCACGATGAAGGGCCCGGCGATGTCGAGGTGGGCCCACCGGGCGCCGTCGGGCACGAACTCCTGCAGGAAGAGCGCCGCGGTGATCGTGCCGGCGTTGATGCCGCCGATGTTCTTCAGGTCGGCGGAGTCGCAGCGGAGTTCCTCGGCGTACTCCTTCACCAGCGGCAGCTCCCAGAAGACCTCGCCGTGCGGTTCGCCGGCGTCGATCACGGCCCGCACCCAGTCGGCGTCGTTCCCCATCACCCCGGCGACCCCGGTGCCGAGCGCCCGAACCGCGGCCCCGGTCAGGGTCGCCACGTCCACGATGTGCGTCGCGCCCTCCTCCCCGGCCCGCGCCAGGGCGTCGGTGAGCACCAGCCGGCCCTCGGCGTCGGTGTTGTCCACCATCACGGACTTGCCGTTCCGGGCGCGGAAGATGTCTCCCGGCCGGGTAGCCGACGGCCCGGGATAGTTCTCCGCGGCCGCCACGATCCCGGTTACGGTCGCCGGGACGCCCTCCCGGGCCACCGCCGACATGGCGGCGAGGACCGCCGCCGCGCCGGACATGTCGCCCTTCATGGTCCACATCCCCGAGGGCGGCTTGAGTGAGATCCCGCCGGTGTCGAAGGTGATGCCCTTCCCGACGAGCGCGAGGTGCCGGCCGTTCTCCGGCGCGTCCTCCGGCCGGTGCCGCAGGACGATCAGGCGCGGGGGACGATGGCTCCCCTGCCCCACGGAGATCAGGCCGGGATACCCCTGGTCGCGGAGCGCCTTCTCGTTCCAGACCTGGACCTCCAGCCCGGTCTCCGCCGCGATCCGGTGGGCCTCGCGGGCGAGGATCTCCGGAGTCACCGCTTCCGCGGGCTCGTTGATGAGATCCCGGGCGCGGTTCACCTCGGAGGCGAGCCGCACCGCCCGCGCGACCTCCTCCCGGGCCTCGTCGGCGGCTTCCTCGGCGACCACGATGCGCACCCGGGGAGATGCCGGATCGTCCTGATCCTTGAAGTACCGGGCGAACCGGTAGGCGCCCAGAGTCGCGCCTTCCGCGACCGCTCCCGCGCATCCCGCACCGTCAGCGCCCTGCAGCGAGAACACCAGCTCGCGGTGGTGGAAGTCGCGGGCGTGCTTCAGCGCGCGCGCCGCGAGGATGCGGATGCCGTCGGACACCGAATAGTTGGCCGTGGCCCGGGTGTGGAGGGCGAGCGTCGAGGCGCTTCGCGGCCCGCCGTGGCCGGCCACCGCCTGCTTGACCTTCGGGTCCCCGAAGATCCGCTTCGCGTTCGCCACGACTTCCCTTTCCCACCCCGGCCGGGGCGCGGCGAGGTCGAGGCCGTCGTCGAGGAGGTAGGCCACCAGCGACCCGCCCCTCGCCGACGCGTCCGCCGAAACGTGCACCTTCGGTGTCTCAGTCCTCATCGCCGTACTCCTCTCTGAGCTTTTGCACCACCGCCGGATCGGCCAGCGTGGTGGTGTCTCCGATCGCCTTGCCGGCCGCGATGTCGCGGAGCAGGCGCCGCATGATCTTGCCGGACCGCGTCTTGGGCACGTCCGCCGCGAACACGATGTCGTCGGGGCGCGCGATGGGCCCGATCGCCCGGGCCACGTGCGCCTTCAGTTCGGCGGCCAGGCCGTCGTGCGGCGAAGCGCTCTCCCGGAGGACCACGAACGCCGCGATCCCCTCGCCCTTGATCTCGTGCGGCCGGCCGACGACCGCGGCCTCCGCGACCGCGTCGTGTTCGACGAGGGCGCTCTCCACCTCGGCCGCCCCGAGCCGGTGGCCGGAGACGTTCAGGACGTCGTCCACCCGGCCCATCACCCAGAAATAGCCGTCCTCGTCGCGGTGGGCGCCGTCGGCGGGGAAGTAGATGTCCTGCCACTGGCTCCAGTAGGTCTCGCGGAAGCGCTCCTCATCGCCCCAGATGCCGCGCAGCATGGAGGGCCAGGGC
>CAYUVU010000408.1:0-7343 GCA_964448205.1 uncultured Acidobacteriota bacterium | reverse complement strand
ACGTCGAAGTGCGGCGACCGGTACACCTGCCAGTCGTGCTTGTCGTACTTGACCTTGTTCTTCCCGTAGAACGGGATGAAGTACTGCGCCGGCGCCACGGCCGCCGTGCCGAGCGCTGCCAGCAGGACGGTGAGAACGAAGGGCGCCCTGGCCCGGGAGCCGGATTTCGAAGAGTCGCGGGTCACGAGCCTTCTCCTTTCTTTGCCGGACAGCCCATCAACGCAACAGGATTCGGGTGCCTCGGAACGTCTGGGGCGTTACCACGCTCAGGAAATTCGGGAGGATGCGGTCCATCAGTTCGAAGTACGAAGAGAGCGCCGAGCTCTCCTCGTCCCGCCCGAAGATGACCTCCTCGGTGAAGCGCTCGCGGTGGATGGTCCGGCCGCTCGCGCCGTCGATGAAATAGAACTCCGCGGTCAGGGTGTAGGCGTTGCGCTCCTGGAACTGGGTGCTGCGCACCAGCCGGGGCCGGTTGAAGCTGTCGCGGACGTAGCGGTCGCGGCGGGAGAACCCCGAGCGTTCCTCCGCCGCAAAGCGGAGCCGGCCGCTGATGATCAGTGGCTCCTCGAACTCCTCGCCCAACTGCCGCCAGTACTCCTCGTCCTCGAGGAGCTTGTCCTGCTCCAGATCGATCCACTCCTGTCGGGAGATCTCTCCGTCACCGATCGCGACCGCTTCGGCGGCCATGTCGTCGAACTGTTCGGCCAGCCCGCTGGCTTCGAGCGCCGCGTCGGAAAAGTCCCCGAGGGGCTCGACTTCGGCCTCGATCACGGCCAACCGCGAGTTCAGGCGCAGCTGGTTCCGGAGCAGCCGCGAAGTCTCCGAGTCGAGGTCCAGGTTTTCGTTGGTCTGGCTGACGAAGCTGCCGACGAGCACCCGCCCGTATTCCGAAAGATCCAGCTTGGCGTCGATCGGGATCTCGATGGGCACCTCGACATAGGGCCCGGCGGCGCAGCCGGTGAAGCCGAGCAGCGAGAACGCGGCTCCCGCAGCGAACCGGCGAGCGCGAGAACGACTCATGAACAGGTCAGCGCCTCCGGGAGCGGGCGGCGTCGCGATCCTTCCGCTTCTTTCGCTCGTAGGCCTCGCGGAACAACTCGTAGTTCTGACGGATCTGCTCATTGCTGGGCATCAGCTCAAGCGCCGTCTCGTAGGACTTGAGCGCCTCTTCGAACTTGCCGGAGCGCTCGTAGGCGACCCCGAGATTGTTGTGAGCCCTCGGGTTCTGGGGATCGAGTTCCACGGCCTTCTCCCAGCGGTAGGCCGCCTCCTTCCAGAGGCCCTTGCTGGCCACCTCCACCCCGAACGAGTTCTCCTGGCCGGACCGCTCGCCACCGGCGGATGCGGAGGCGCCAAGCGTCGCGGCCGGCTGGGCCGCCGCGGATCCCCCGATCAGCACGGTCGCAGCGACGAGCGACGCGACAGTGCGGAAGGGCGCGGGCGGTCGGTGCATCGTCAGACGTGAATGCAATGAACAGGCCATGTCGCTGGCTCCCGGGCAACTGCCCTCGCGAAGGCTCCGGACGGGAATCCGGGCGGTCTCCGATAGTAGCGCGTGCCGGCCGGTGGGGGAAAACCTCATCGGGGTGGGAAGAAAACGACACGAATTACGTCAATAGGTCTGGAGGGGGTTTCGACCCGTTCCGATCCCCGGAGCGGCGGACCGGCCTCAGGGAGAACCTCGATGACGAACCGTCCCGTCCCATCCCGGGAGCAGTCTCGGGCCCGCCTCGAAGAGGCGGCGCTCGCAATCGCCCTCGCCGAGCGGCCGCCGCCCCGGGAGCGCGCCCGCTGCTTCGAGAGCGGCAACCTGGAAGCGGCCGTCTCCGCGTTCCGGCGGAAGTTCGGCGAGTTGCCGGCCGGTGGGCTCGACGCCGCGCGGCGTTGGCGCGACGCGGCCGCGGCTGCCGGGCGCCGGCTGCTGATTCTGGGACAGCCCGGGTTTCCGCCCCGGCTCGCCGAGATCGCCGTTCCACCAATCGCCCTCGAGATGGCGGGCGCTGCCGACCTCGCGGCGCCGGGGGTCGCGGTGGTCGGTTCCCGGAGAGCGACCCCCTATGGAATCGCGGCCGCGGAACGGCTCGCGGCCGGGTTGGCCGAGGCGGGGCTCGTGGTGGTGAGCGGCCTCGCCCGCGGCGTGGATGCGGCGGCTCATCGGGCGGCGCTCGAGGCCGGGGGCAGGACCGTCGCCGTCCTTGGTTCGGCGCACGACTCGCTGTACCCCCCGGAGCACCGCGACCTCGCGCGGGGGTGCCGCGCGTCGGGAGCGGTACTGACCGAGTTCCCCCCGGGCACGCGCCCCCTCCCGCATCACTTTCCGCGCCGCAACCGGATCATCGCCGGGCTCACGCTGGGAACGCTGGTGGTGGAAGCCGCCGCGCGGAGCGGCTCCCTCGCGACGGCCCGTCACGCGGTGGACTCCGGACGCGAGGTCTTCGCGGTCCCGGGCCCCATCGGGTCGGAAACGAGCGCCGGGTGCCACGCCCTGATCCGGCTAGGCGCCACCCTGGTCACGGGCGTGCCCGACATCCTGGAAGAGCTGGCGCCCCTCTCCGGCGTCTCCGGACCGGGGACGGAACCGGGAGCCGCCCGAATCCGGGAACCGGAGAGCGGCTCCCCGAGGCCGGTCCCCGGCGCCGAAGCGGCCCGGCTGCTGGACGCGCTGCGGAAACGGCCGTCCGGGATGGATCTGGACACCCTCCTCGGCGCCGCCGGCCTCCCGGTGCCAGTGGCGCTGGCTGCGATCTCGGAGCTGGAACGGCGGGGACTGGTGCGCCGGTTTCCGGGTGACTTCTTCCGTGGAGCGGATTGATCGTTAGACTGATTGCACGTCATGGGAAACACACTCGTCGTCGTCGAATCCGCCGCCAAGGCCAAGACCATCGAGCGGTTTCTGGGGGGCTCCTACCGGGTCATGGCCTCGGGAGGGCACGTCCGGGACCTGCCGCAGCGGGGCCTCTCGGTGGACATCGCGAACGGCTTTCGCCCGCAGTTCGAGGTGGTTCCCGACCGGGCCAAGATCCTCGAGAGCCTCAAGCGGGCGGCGAAAAAAGCCACCCACATCTACCTCGCGACCGACCCGGACCGGGAAGGAGAAGCGATCAGCCACGACCTCGCGGAGGAGTTCCTGGGCGCGCTGCCACCCGGCCGCCAGGTTCCGATCCAGCGGATCACCTTCCACGAGATCACCCCGCCGGCGGTCCGGCGCGCGCTCGAGAGCGCGTCCGAGGTGGATGGCAACAAGGTCAAGGCCCAGCAGACGCGCCGCGTGCTGGACCGGATCGTCGGCTACAAGATCTCGCCTCTCCTTTCCCGCAAGGTCGCTCCCCGTCTCTCCGCCGGGCGCGTGCAATCGGTGGCGCTCCGCCTGATCTGCGCGCGCGAACGCGAGATCCGGGCCTTCAACGTCGAGGAGTACTGGACGATCGACGCGCTCCTTGGGACCGGCGACGGCGCCTCGCTGCGGGCGACCGCCGAAGTTCCGAAGAGCCTCCCGCGGGAGCCGGCGGCGCGCGAGGAGGCCACGGCCGTGGCAATCCAGCGCTTTCTCGAGACGTGCGACTACCGGGTGGCGGAGGTCGAGTCGAAGGACCGCCGGGAGAAGTCTCCCCCACCGTTCATCACCAGCACCATGCAGCGGCAGGCGGCCTCCCTGTTCCGCTTCCCGGCCGCGCGGACCATGCGCGCCGCGCAGGGGTTGTACGAAGGGGTGGACCTTGGCTCCGGAGACCGCGTCGGGTTGATCACCTACCTGCGGACCGACTCCACCCGGGTCTCGAAGGAGGCGCTCGGGGAGGTGCGGCAGTTCATCGGCAAGCGGTTCGGAGACGACTTCCTCCCCGAGCGGCCGAACTACTTCCGCAAGCTGAAGGGGGCGCAGGACGCCCACGAGGCCATCCGGCCGACGTCGGTCGAGCGGACTCCCGATCAGGTGGCGCCTTTCCTGAAGGAGGATCAGCGGAAGCTGTACCGCATGATCTGGGAACGGTTCATCGCCTCCCAGATGACCCCGGCCGTCTGGCACGACACCAGGGCCACGATCCTCGCGAAACGCGCGGGCGGGGGCGAGGCTCCCGAGATCCCCGGGTTCGGCACGGCGCCCGAGCGGCTGGTGGCGAGCGGGTCGGTGCTGGCGGAGCGCGGCTACCGGGTTCTCTATCGCGAGGCGGCCGAGGACGCGGGACCATCCGGCGAGTCCGACAAGCGGACCGTCATCCCCCCGCTCGACACCGGCCAGCCGCTTACCCTCGAAGCGATCCTGCCGATCCAGCACTTCACGGCTCCCCCGAAGCGGTACAGCGAGGCGAGCCTGATCCGCAAGCTGGAGCAGAACGGAATCGGAAGGCCCAGCACCTACGTGCCCATCCTACGCAAGATCAAGGACCGGGAGTACGTACGAACGAAGCAGCGGGTCTTCGTTCCCACCGAGGTGGGCATGCTGGTGAGCGACCTGCTGGCGGGGAGCTTCGACAACCTCTTCAACGTGCGCTACACCGCGGACATGGAGGAGAACCTCGACCGGATCGAGCAGGGCGAGGCCGGTTTCGAGGGCACGCTGGCGGCGTTCTACGAGGATTTCTCGGTCGACCTCGACAAGGCCGTCGTCGAGATGCCCCGGATCAAGGGGCTGCCGACCGCCGAGCCCTGCGAGCGCTGCGGACGTCCGCTCGTCCTTCGCTGGTCGGGGGGCGAGAAGTTCCTGGGTTGCGAGGGGTTCCCGGACTGCCGGGGAAGCCGATCGCTGGGCGACTCGGGCGAGGAGGCGAGCGACGGGGAGGCGCCGGTCTGTCCGGAATGCGGCGCGCCCATGTCCGAGAAGCGGGGCCGGTTCGGGGCCTTTCTCGGCTGCACGCGGTACCCCGAGTGCACCACGATCATTCAGGTCAAGGGTGGCCGGCCGGTCGCCCGGCCCGCGCCGGTGCCGGTCGAGGGCAAGTGTCCCGAGTGCGGAAAGGGTCTCGTCCAGCGCCAAGGCCGGCGCGGCCCCTTCGTCGGTTGCAGCGGGTTCCCGAAGTGCCGCTACATCCAGCCGCGGCCAGCGAAGAAGGGCAAGAAGGCGACCTCCCGGAAGACCGCGGCGAAGCGCGGCACGCGCCCATCGCCGTGAACCCGGGCGAGGAACCCGCAAGCAGATCGGAGACGCCGCTGCGCGCGTTGATCCGGGATTTCCTCGAAGACCTGGAGGAGCGCCGGGGGGCCTCGCGCCATACGGTGCGGAACTACGGCAGCGACCTGTCGCAGTTCGCCGAGTTCCTCGAGGCGAAACGCGCGCCCGAGGACGGGCCGGCCGGTACCGGACCCGTGGATACGGCGGTGCTGCGCGCCTACCTCGGGTCGCTGCACGAGCGCGGGCTGTCCAGCACCACGGTCGCGCGCAAGCTCGCCGCTCTCCGCTCGCTCTACCGGTATCTCACCCGTGCGGGAGCGGTGGACCGGGATCCGGCGCGGGCGCTCCGGGCCCCGCGGACTCCGGCAAGGATCCCGACCCGCATGGAAATGGACGAGGTCGAGGCCCTGCTGCGCGCGCCCGATCCGGCCACGCCGCTCGGCTGCCGCGACCTCGCGATCCTCGAGCTTCTCTACGGCACCGGACTTCGGGTTTCCGAGCTGGTCGGCCTCGACCTCGCCGACGTCAACCCGGGCAGCCGCATCCTGCGGGTCCTCGGGAAGGGCGGCAAGGAGCGGGTGGTCCCCTTCGGCGAGGTCGCCGCCGACGCGCTCGGTCCCTGGCTGCGGGCCCGCGCGGAAGTCCAGGGAGTCGAGGGCGAGAGCGAGGCCGTCTTCCTGAATGCGCGCGGCGGGCGCCTCTCCGACCGGTCGGTGCGCACGGTGGTGCGGCGCTATCTGGGCGAGGCGGGCCTGGTCCGGCTCGCCGGCTCGGTGTCGCCCCACACGTTGCGCCACGCGTTCGCGACCCACCTGCTCGATCACGGGGCCGACCTGCGTTCCATCCAGGAACTGCTCGGACACACGAGCCTCGCGACCACCCAGAAGTACACGCACGTTTCGACGGCCAGGATCTTCGAGGTCTACTCGAAGACTCATCCGCGCCAGGCCGGTGGATCGGGAAAAGGGGAATAGGCTCGGCGATTCAGTATCTGGGGACCCGGGGCGACGCGGCGGCGGCGCCGAAGATCCGGCGGTAGCGGCGGATCTCGGCGGGACTCCCGGTGCTCTTCGCCGGGTTGTCGCTGAGCTTGACGAGCGCCCGGCCGTTCGCCGCCACCGGTTTCACAACGAGGGAGTAGTTGGGGACTCCGCAGTCGTTCGTGAGGTTGGTCCCCCAGCCGTAGGACACCCCGATCCGCCCGGCGAACCGTGCTTCCAGATCGAGGATGTCGCGGAGTTCCAACCCGTCGCTGAAGACGAGGGACTTCGCCCGCGGGTCCACACCGAAGTCCTGGTACCAGCGGATCGCCCGCTCCCCGAAAGCGGCGGGATCGCCGGAGTCCTGCCGAACCCCGCGAAACCTCCTGGCGCGCGCTTCCCCGACGGCCGCGAAGAAGAACTCCGAGCCCCAGGTGTCCGTGAGAAAGAGCGAAAACGGCTCGCCGTACATGTCCCACCACGCATCCAGCATGCGGCGCTGGGACCCGCGGATGGACGCGTCCGATCCATCTCCGGCCGCGGCGCCCACCATGAACACCTCGTGTGCGATGGTCCCGACCGGAACCAGGCCGTGCCGGAGAGCCGAGGCCACACAGGAGGTGCCGGCGAACTGCTCCGGCAGCGCCTCGGCGAGACGCTCCTCCAGCCCGAACTGCCAGGCCCGCGAGAACCGCCGGCGGGTGCCGAAGGAAGCGAAGCGGATCCCGGGATGTTCGCGGAGCGCGGCGATCTTCGCCTCGAGCCGCTCCCGACCCACGGTTTCGGCCTCCTCCCGGGCCCCGGCGCCCGCCCCGGCGAGAGCGGCCCGCGAGAGGAGCTCGCTCAGCACCGAAAGCACGAGCGTCTCCCAGAGGATCATCTCCGGCCAGGTGGATTCGACCTCGAGGCGCAGGTCGCCGTCCCAGACCTCGAGTTCGACCGGAGGCAGGCGGAGACGGCGGAGGAAGTCCAGGTAGTCGTCACCGAAGAGTCCCCGCGGCTCGAGCCCCCTGAGGTACTCGAGTTCCGCCGGGGCGAACGCCAGGGACCTGACGGCGTCGAGAGCATCGCGGAAGGTCTCTGCCGGTACGAGGTCGGCCAGCCGGACATCCGGCGTCCGGCAGAGGAGCCGGTACCGAACCCGCACTCCGGAATGGAGCCGGAAGACAAACTGCCCCATCGTGAACTTGTAGAAGTCCACGTCGAGGAGGGAGGCGACCGGAGGCCCGGTCGTCAGGCCGGAAAGCCGGGCCACT
>CAYUVU010000407.1:0-7591 GCA_964448205.1 uncultured Acidobacteriota bacterium | reverse complement strand
AGACCATGATGACCGACCCGGCGCGGAAGCGGCTCCGGGATCCGGGCGATCCCGCGAAGTGCCCCGTCTTCGACCTGCACCGCATCTTCTCCGACGGGGAGACGCAGAACTGGGCCGCCGAGGGCTGCCGGTCGGCCGGCATCGGCTGCATCCAGTGCAAGAACGCGCTGGCCGACAACCTGGTCGCGGAGATCGCGCCCATCGGCGAGCGGCGCCGGGAATACGAGAAGCGGCCCGACGACGTCCGGGACGTACTGGCCGCCGGCCGGCGCGAGGCGTCCGAGGCGGCCCGCGCCACCATGGAGCGGGTGCGCGCCGCCGTTCGTCTTCCCGAAGCTCGATGAAGGCGGTCCTCTACCAGCCGGAGACCGAACTCGGGACCCCCGGCCAGGGGTTCCACATCCGCTTCGACGCCGGCGAGGACTCCCCCGCCGAGGACGGTTTCGACGGCCCGCTGGAACTGCTCCTCCGCATGGTGCGCGAGGGGCAGGCCGATCCGCTGCGGATCGAGATCGCCTCCATCACCCGGCAGTACCTCGAGACGCTCGAGCTCCTCGAAATGCTCGACCTCCGGGTGGGGTCCGAGTTCCTCAAGCTGGCGACCGCGCTCCTCCGGCTCAAGGCGCGCCGCCTCCTGCCCCGGCCCCTCCCGGCGGCCGCCGGAGCGGAGGCGGATCCGCTGGCCGATCTGGAGGACCGCCTCCGGGACTACGCCCGCTACCGGGACGCCGCCCGCAAGCTGCGGGAGAGCCTCGAGGCGCGCCGTTCGGTGTGGGTCCGGGAGCCCGCGCTGGGGTTCGTCGAGGGGGAGGCGGCGAACGGCGACGCCGCGGCCGCCGAGCCGGAGACCCTCCTCCAGGTGGACCTTTTCGCGGTGGTCGAGGCTTTCCGCCGGGTCGTCGTCCGGGCGCGGGCGCGGCCCCGGGTGCCCGTCCCCGAACGCCGCATCTCGATGGCGGTCCTGATCCAGCGGATCGAGACCGCCGTTCCGCCCGGCGCCGAGGCGGACTTCGAGGAACTCCTCTTCGAGGTCATCGAGGGGAACGTGGACCGCGAAACGCTGGTCGCGGCGTTCCTGGCGATCCTGGAACTGGCCCGCCGCCGCCGCATCTCGGTGGGCCAGGACGAGAACTTCGGTCCGATCCGCATTGCCGGGGTGGCTCCCGATTGAGGTCCTGCCCGTGAAACCCGAGACCGCCGGCGCGGAGGCGCCCGGGCCGGCGGTGGACCGGGAACGGCTCGCGGCCGCGGTGGAGGCGCTGCTCTTTTCCCACGGGGCGCCGGTGCCGGGGGAACGTCTTGCGGAGGTGCTCGACACCGGCCTGAAGGAGGTGCTCGCCGCCCTCGACGAACTGGAGGTGCGGTACGCGGCCCTCGAGTCCGGACTGCGGCTCGCCCGGATCGCCGGAGGCTTCCAGCTCACCACCCGGATGGAGTGGAGGGATGCCATCGAGCGCCTCATCGCGCCGAAGCGGGAGCAGGCGCTGACCGAGGCGGCGCTCGAGGCGCTGTCCGTCATCGCCTACCGGCAGCCGGTCACGTTGCCCGAGCTGAACGAGATTCGCGGGGTGAACTCCCACAGCGTGGTCACCACCCTCATGAAGCACCGCCTGGTCCGCTCGCGGGGCCGCAAGGCGGTTGTCGGACGCCCGCTCCTCTACGGGACCACGAAGGACTTCCTCGAGCGGTTCGAACTGGACCGGCTGGAGGACCTGCCGCAGCTCCGCGAGTTCGAGGAAACCCTGGCGTCGGCCGCGCCCATCCCGGCGGAGTCCGGCTCCGGAGAGCCCGGCGCCGGCGCCGATCCCCCGGATCCTGCCGAGGCGTCCGAATGACCGCCGAGCGGCTCCAGAAACTGATCGCTGCCGCAGGGATCGCGTCGCGGCGCAGCGCGGAGCGGATGATCGCCGAAGGCCGGGTCACGGTGGACGGGGAGGTGGTCAGCGTTCCCGGAGTGCGCGCCGACCCGGCGCTCCAGGACATCCGGGTGGACGGGGCGCGGCTCCGGAAGCTCGGCAAACCGCGGCGCTACGTGATTCTCAACAAGCCCATCGGCCACCTGACCACCCGCTCGGACCCGGGACGCCGTCCCACGGTGATGGATCTGCTGCCGCATTCGTTCCGCTCGCTGGTCCCGGTCGGGCGCCTCGACGGCAACAGCTCGGGACTGGTGCTGCTGACCGACGACGGGGAGCTGGCGCAGCGGGTCACCCATCCGCGCTACCGGCTCCCGAAGACCTACTACGCCACCGTCCGGGGGCTTCCCGAGGAGGACGCGCTCGAGCGGGCGCAGCGCGGCGTCCGGGTGGATGGCGAGGGACTGCGGCTCGACCAGGTCGAGGTCATCGCCCGCTTTCCGCACCGGGCGGAGTCGAAGCGCCGCGCGCGGCTCCGGGTCACCCTGCGCGGCGGGCGGAACCGCGAGATCCGGCGGGTGTTGAGTGTCCTGGGCCATCCGGTCCTCGAGCTGCACCGCACCCGGATCGGTTGCCTTGCGGATACCGGGCTCACGCCGGGGAGCTGGCGGAAGCTGCGCGGGGACGAGGTGGACGAGTTGCGGGAGCTGATCCGCCGGTGCGCGGGCGAGACGGCGGCGCCCGCCGAACCGGCCGACCCGGAACCGGCGGCGCCTTCCGCCCGGCCCGCGGCCCCGGCGTTCGTGGTGGCGATCGACGGGCCCGCGGGCTCCGGAAAGACGTCCGTGGCCCGTGCGGTCGCCGAGCGGTTCGGGTTCGCCTACTTCAACACCGGCGCGTCGGTGCGCGCGGTGGCGCTGGCGGCCATGCGGCAGGACCTGGACCTCGACGAAGGCCCGTCCCTCCGGATTCTTGCGTTCCGGGTGATCCTCGATCCTGAGGGCCGCGTCTTTCTCGACGGCGAAGACGTCTCCGAGGCCGTCCGCGCCCCCGAGGTCTCCGCCGGCGCCTCCCGCGTGGCCGTCCATCCCGAGCTGCGCGAAGTCCTGGTGGAGCGCTGGCGGCAGTTCGCGGCTGGCGGCGGCGTTGTCGAGGGCCGGGACATCGGCACCGTGGTCTTCCCCGAGGCGCCGGTGAAGGTCTTCCTGGACGCGAGGCCGGAGATCCGGGCCCGGCGCCGCTCCTCGGACGAGGGAGACCGCGACGTGGGCGCCGTCGCGTCCGAACTCCGCCACCGCGACCACACGGATTCCGGCCGGGCGGTGGCGCCCCTCCGCCGGGCGGAGGACGCCCACCACCTCGACACCAGCGACCTCACGCTCGAGGAGACGGTGGCCCGGGTCGCGGAACTGGTCGAAGCGGCGCGGTCTCACTCCCGCAACTAGGGAAGACCGGCCTCCATGTAGGCTAACATATGTGCATGCGTTTGCACATTCACATTGACGACGCGCTGATTGCCCGAGTGGACGAGATCGCCGGACCGCGGGCGCGGAGCGAATTCGTCCGCAACGCAGTGCAGGCGGCCGTGGAGAGCCGTCGTCGGTGGGACTTGATCGAACAGGCGGCTGGCGCCGTCAGTGAGCGACCGCACGAGTGGGACGCGGACCCGGCGGAGTGGGTCCGGCAGCAGCGGCGCGGCGATCCCGACCGCGTCGGTTGACGGGATGCTCGCGCTTCTCGACACCACCGTTCTGATCGACCACCTGCGCGGGCGTCCGGCGGTGCAGCGGCTTCGCCAACTCAAGGGAAGGGGAGACGTTCCGGGGACGACGGCGATCAACGTCGAGGAGGTGTTCCGGGGGCTTCACCCCCAGGAAATCGAGCGTGCCCTCCTGTTGTTCGATGGCCTTCACATACACCCGCTCGGACTTCGGGAAGGCAGGATCGCGGGTGAGTGGCGCCAGAGTTTTGCGGCGCGAGGCCGAACGCTGGCACAGGCTGACTGTCTCATTGCGGCGGCAGCGCACTCGGCGGGTGCGGTCCTGGTGACCGGCAATCCGAAGGACTTTCCGATGGAGGAAATCCGTATCGAACACTGGCCTGTGGGCGAGTAGTTCCATTCAGCCCGTCATCCACGGACGAGCGGTGGACGTGGGGACGACGGGCGGCGCTGGCCACTTCTTGGTGGCTCGGCTTCTCTCGGTTTCCCGAGGAGCAAAACGTGTTCGAATTCACGTGACGCCGGAGGCGGGAGCCTCCCGAGGCCCGCCGTCCCTGGGGTGGACCCGCCACGCTACCAGAGCCTTCGTCGCGTCCGCAATGAAGAGATGGGGGAACGGGTGCGCTGAATCCGGGCAGCGGGGGCCGCTTCAACCTTGCGCCGCGGACCGGAGTGGAACCGCGAGGCGGACGGCCTCGTAAACGTCTGGGTGATGCGCATCCGGCCCGACGATCGGGGGAGGGCCGGGGGCCCCGGCGCGAGCCGCCTGGCGTGAGACGCGCGTTCAGCGCTCTCCGGCGCAGTCCTGGATACGCGGCGCTCGCGGTCGCCGTCGTCGCCCTCGCGGTGGGCGCGAACACGGCAGTCTTCACGGTCGCCTACGGGGCGCTCTTCGCGCCGCTGCCGTATCGCGCTCCCGGGGAACTCGTCCGGGTGGCGACCCAGTTCCCGACGATGGGCTTCGACAAGTTCTGGATCTCGGCGCCCGAATACCTCGAGTACCGCGAGTGGAGCGCCTCGTTCGCGGAGGCCGGGGCGTTCAACACGGGGATGGCGTCGGTGGTGGGGGCCGGGGAGCCGTTCCGGGCGCAGCAGGCCGCCTCCACGGCGAGCCTTTTCCGGACCCTGGGACTCTCGGCCTCGCTGGGGCGCGTCTTCACCGACGCGGAGGACCGTCCGGGGGCGGAGCCGGTCATGGTCCTCTCCGACGGGCTCTGGAGGCGCGCCTTCGGCGGCGCCCCGGACATCCTCGGCCGGCGGCTCACGGTGGACGGCGTCCAGCGAACCGTGATCGGAGTCCTGCCGCCCGGAACGGACCTCCTCGACCGGCGCGTCGAGTTCTGGATCCCGCTCGCCCTCGACCCCGCCGACCTGCCCGGCCGCGGGTCGCACAACTACATCATGGTGGCGCGGCTCGCCCCGGGGACCACGATCGAATCGGCCCGCGCCGAACTCCCCGCGCTGCTGGAGCGCTGGCGCTCCGAGTCCGCGGACACCCACGCGCCGCATCCCGAGTTTCATCCGGTGATCCTGGTGGACCTCCACGAGGAGGTCGTCGGCGACGAGGGCGACCGCCTGATCGCGTTGCTCGCCCTGTCGGCGCTGCTGCTGCTCGCCGGCTGCGCGAACCTGGCCAACCTGATCGTGGGCCGCGCCGAGTCCCGGCGGGGCGACATCGCGCTCCGCGCCGCCCTCGGGGCGGGCCGCGCCGGCGCCGCGGGGCCGCTGCTGCGGGAGGGGATTCTGCTCTCGGCTGCCGGCGGCGCGCTGGGGCTCCTGCTGGCGCAGGCGGGAGTGTCGGCGCTGCTCGCGGCGTACCCGGGCGGAGTCCCCCGGATCGCGGAGATCGGGATTTCGGGCCCGGTCCTGGCCTTCGCCCTCCTCGCCACCGCGGTCACCGGGATCGTCTTCAGCGCGGCGCCGATCACCGGACTCGCCACGGCGGGACGCGAGTCGCACCTCCTCGGCACCCTGCAGGCGGGCGGGAAGCGCGTCACCGGCGGCCGCAACCGGTTCCGGAGCGGGCTCGTGGCGTTCGAGGTGGCGCTGTCCGCGGCGCTGCTGATCGCCTGCCTCCTCCTGGTCCGCAGCCTGTTCGCGATCCAGGCGACGGACCCCGGGTTCGATCCGGAGAACCTCTCGACGTACCAGACCTACCTGCCGGAGACCGCGTATCCGACGGCCTCCGAGCAGCTCGCGTTCCTCGAGCGGCTCCGCGCCGAGGCGGAATCGCTGCCCGGCGTCGAGGCGGTCACCTACATGAGCGGCCTGCCGCCGCGGCGCCGGCTGAACGCGAACGACACCGCGCTCGAAGGCGTGCCCGAGGGCGAGGGGCACCCGGCCCACAACATGGACTACTGGCAGTTCGCCGGTCCCGGCTACTTCGAGGCGATGGGGATTCCCCTGCTCTCCGGACGCGGCTTCACGCCTTCGGACGACGGCGGGGCCACCCCGGTGGCGGTGGTCAACCGCACCGCCGCGGAACTGTTCTGGCCCGGGCAGGACCCGATCGGCCGGCGCCTTTCGCCCGGACAGGAGGTCCCGTGGTTCACGATCATCGGCGTCGCCGGGGACGTGAAGCAGGGCGGTCTCGAAGCCGAGACGGGCACGGAGGTCTATTTCCACTACCCGCAGACCGCCGAGGCGGTCGGGTTCGCCCCCCGGACGGTGAACGTGGTGGTGCGGTCGCCCCTGCCCGCGACGGCGCTCGCGCCCGCGGTCCGGGAGGTCACCCACCGGCTCGACCCGGCCCTTCCGGTGGACTCGTTCCGGCCCATGACCGAGGTGATCGGCGCCTCGGTCGCCGGGCCGCGTTTTCTGGCCCTGCTCGCCGCGGTGTTCGCGGCCCTCGCGGTGCTGCTCGCCGCCGCCGGCGTGTTCGGAGTGATGTCCGCCCGCGTGACCGAGCAGACCCCGGAACTGGGAGTGCGCATGGCCTTCGGCGCCGCCCGGAGGGACCTGCTGGGGCTCGTTTTCCGTCAGGGGATGCGGGTCGCGCTGCCCGGTCTCGCCCTCGGCCTCCTCGCCGCGTTCGCCGCGAGCCGCGCCCTCGCGAGCATCCTGTTCGGGGTCGCTTCCGGGGACGCCGTGTCCTACCTGCTGGCCTTCAGCATCGTGCTGGGGGCGGCCGTCCTGGCCTGCCTTGCGCCGGCGGTCCGGGCGACCCGCATCCAGCCGACCGCGGCGCTGCGCCACGGCTGAGGGGCCGCGCCGGCCCGCGGTCCTCCCCGACCCGGCGGATCAGCCCTTGGCGGCGCGCCAGGTGTCCACGCAGGACCGGTAGTTGGCGGCGATCTGCGCGATCGCGTCCGCCTCGCCGAGCTGGCCGTTCAGGCACGCCCCGAGCGGCTCGCGGAAGTTGGTGCGGCCGACCGCGAACCCGATGAAGCCGTCCACCGGGGCGGCCACCCGGAGCCATTCGTGGACCTGGGCGGCGTCGGAACCGCGTCCCAGCACGATCGAGCCGACGCGCTCCCGGCCCGGCCCGCTGCGGACCGCCGCCGCGACGCGCTCCGCATCCTCGGCCCGGTCCACGCCCTCGATCTTCCAGATGTCCGGCTCGATCCCGAAGTCCTGGATCATGTGGATGGCGCGCACCATGTGGCCGGGCCGCAGCTCCCGGTCGTAGGCGGCCCCGGCTTCCTTGTCCTCCGGCGTCGTCGCCGGGACGAGGAGCTCGAACATGAACAGGCGGCGCTCGGGACCGTGGAGATAGTCCGAAGCCAACCGCAGGCGGGCGAGCTGCACCGCGGTGTCGGCGACGGGGTCGTCGGGATGCAGCCGTACGAGCACCTTCACGATCTGCGGCCGGTGATAGCGGATGTGCGTCACCCAGCTCACTCCGTATTCGAAGTCGAAGACCGACTGCCCGCTCTTTTCGATGCAGACCGCCCGCGGAATCCCCCGCGCCGCCGCGTCGGCGAGGATCTGGCCCCCGAACTGCGCGTCCACCAGGATTCCGACCTGCTCCTTCGGGACCCCGTCCTCGATCGCCTGCAGGAGGCCGCGGTAGATC
>CAYUVU010000406.1:0-11737 GCA_964448205.1 uncultured Acidobacteriota bacterium | reverse complement strand
GAAGCGAGCGGAGAGGCGGTAGGGCCGCTGAACGGCGACGGAGTGGCTTTGGGTGGGCATCACATGGGAGACACGAACTGTGCGGGAACGACGAGGTTCCGGGCGTTCTGGGCGGGAACAGTATAGCACTCTAAGCCGTTGAGCTATGGCACCATTAGCGGACTTCGGGGGCACTCTTTGGAACGCACCGGAACAGCCAAAGTGCGGTGCTCCGCACCGCGCACGACCGCGGCCCGACATGCGCGATGTCGGTTCGTTTTTGGTATAACATGTTCCGTTAGGATTTCTCCATGCCCAACACCAGCGTTCACTTTCCCGAGCCCGTTCTCGAAAGTCTGGACCGCATGGCCAGGGAACAGGGCAAGAGCCGAAATCGCCTCATCGTGGAGTCCTGCCGGCGCACGATCGAAGAACAGACGCGCTGGCCGGACGGCTTTTTCTCGAACGATCACCTGAGCGCCGAAGACCTACGGGTGCTTCAGCAGGACTGTGAAGACTTCGAGCAGGCCATCCGGACCGCGCGCCGGAGTCGAACCGTCCCGCCATTCTGATGCTGGTCCTCGATACGAGCGCCGCGTCGGAGATCATGCGGCGGCGTCCCGAGGCTCTGCGCCGTCTGCGCAATGAGGACCCTTCCTCCGTGTGGCTCTGCACACCGGTCGCTGCCGAGATCCACTTCGGACTGTCCCGGCTCCCCGACGGTTCGTCCCGCAGGGGCCTCCTCGAATCCGAGTTCCGGAACCTCCGGACCACGGTCCGCTGGATCGACTGGAATGAGCCCGCATCCCAAGCCTTCGGGCACTGGAAAACCCTGCTTCAGCAGCGTGGAACACCGATCGAGGACATGGATCTCGCCATCGCCTCCGTCGCCCTGACCCTCCCGGCGCGGCTAGCCACCCTGAACGTCCGGCACTTCGCCCGAATCGACGACCTCCAGGTAGACGACTGGGCGGCGAGCGCGAGCGACTGAGCCTCACGTTACACGGCCTCACCGCCGGTACGGCCTGGAACGCCGGCTTCAGCCGGCACAGCCCGCCGAAGGCGGGCGGCGAAACGGACCTCATGCGGCGGGATGGCTCGGCTGCGCACGCCCATGCACCCGGGGTAGCGACGAACCGCCCGCGGCCCTGCGGGCCGCTGTGCCGGCTGAAGCCGGCGTTCCAAGCCGGCGGCGCCGTCACGGCTTTTGAGCGACCCGCGGAGCAGCATTTGACAGTAACTGGCCCGGCGGTCGCCGCTCACTTACTCTCCCCGCGTTCATGCTCGAAATCCGAAACCTCGTCAAGGTCTACCCGGGGCCGGTAGCGGCGCTCCAGGGCGTCTCGCTCGAAGCGTCGCGCGGGATGCTGGGCCTTCTCGGGCCGAACGGCGCCGGCAAGACCACCCTCATGCGCATCGTCGCCGGCCTGCTCGAGCCCACCTCGGGCGCGGTCTTCCTCGACGGCGAGGACGTGAGCGAAGACCCCCGGCGCATCCGGGGTCAACTCGGCTACCTCCCGCAGCACTTCGGCTTCTACCCGCACCTCTCCGGGGCCGCGATGCTCCGTTTCCTCCTCGTACTGAAGGGCGTCAAGGCGCCGCAGGGCGTGAAGCGTCTTGCCGCCGAACTCCTCGAACGGGTAAACCTGCAAGACGCCGCGAAGCGCAAGGTGGGAACCTGGTCGGGCGGGATGCGGCAGCGCCTCGGCATCGCGCAGGCGCTCGCCGGAAACCCCCGGATCGTGGTCGTTGACGAGCCCACCGCCGGGCTCGATCCCGAGGAGCGGCTGCGCTTCTACCGGCTGCTGGCCGAGGTCGCCGAGGACCGGCTGGTCCTGCTGTCCACGCACATTGTGGAGGACATCGCGGTCCTGTGTCCGAGGGTCGCGGTCCTGACCGGTGGCCGGATCGTGGCGGACACCGCTCCCAGGGAGGCGCGCTCGCGGCTCGAAGGCGCGATCTTCGAGGGCGCGGTGGAGAAGCACGAGATGGAGGCGGTCGCGGATCGCTTCGAAGTCACGCAGGCGGTCCTCATCGAGGGGCGGAACCGGGTGCGCGTCCACGTCCCGGACGGACCACCGCCGGACGGCTTCGAACCGGTTGCTCCGAGTCTCGAGGACGCGTATCTCCTCCTCACCCGGAACGGCGCCGCCCGAGACGCCGAGCGGCCGCCGGAGACTCCAGAGTCGTGACCTCGTTCGCCCGGTGGGCCGCCGTTGCCCGCCGGGAACTGTCCTCGGCGCTCCGGCGGCCGTCCTACTGGTTCCTCTTCGGGATTCTCCTGCTCGTGGCCTGGGGTTTCTCCCAGGGCAACGTGACCATCTCCAGCGGCGACGCCACCGCCGGCGGACAGAGATCCCACATCACCTCCGTGTTCGCGCAGAGCATGCTCCAGTCGGTCCTGATCACCGCGATGGGCGCCTGGTTCCTCGCCATCGGGGCGGGGCTCGTGCTGATCCGGGATGCGGAGCACCGGGTCGGCGAGGTCCTCCACTCCACCCGGCTGACCGTCCGGGAGTACGTGTGGGGCAGTTTCGCCGGAGCGGTGGTCGCCTTCCTGGTCATCTGGGGCCTGTTCCTGGGCGCGTCCATGGGCTTCAACCACCTCCTGGCGACCGGGGCGGACTCCCCGCAGATCGGGCCGTTCGTTCCCGGGAACTACCTGGTTCCGGCCCTGCTTCTCGGCCTCCCCCAGATCGTGTTCTTCGCGGGCGTGCCGTTCCTGCTTGGCGCCTGGACCCGCCGTCCCATCGTGGTCTTCGCCTTCCCGGTCGCCACGCTGCTCGTCATCCTGGGGTTTCTCATCAGCTGGTCGCCGAGCTGGCTCGACCCGGCGATCAACCGCGCGCTCATGCTCGCGGACCCCTCGGGATTCCGGTGGCTGAACGAGACCTTCCTGAAGCTGGACCGGGGCCTCGACTTCTACAACGCGGCGCCCCTGCCGCCGGACACCGGATTCCTGCTCAGCCGCATCGCACTTGCCGGCGCCGGACTCCTCGCGGTCGAAGCGGCGGCGCGCAACACCGCGCGCCGGCTCCTTCGTGGAGACACGGACTCGCTGGTGATCGGCTTCCGCCGGGGCGGGCGCCGCGAGGCGCCGTCCGCGGTTGCCGAAGCCGCTCCGGTCTCGTCCGGGAGAACCCTCGGCGAGCTCGCCATGCGGACCGACCCGCCGGGATTCCTGACCGCGGCGACGGCGATCGGCCGGGCCGAGGTTCGGGAGCTGACGGTTCGCGCGGGGATGTACCTCTTCGTCCCGCTGATCCTCTACCAATCCGTCAGCCAGGCGCTCTTCGCGCTCGGACCGTTCGATTCGCCGCTGCTCCTGACCTCGGGAGCGATGGCGGCGCGCCAGTTCAACACCCTGAGCCTGCTCGTCTGCGTTCTGCTCCTCTTCTACACCGTGGAGTCGCTGATGAAGGAGCGGGCGCAGCGGTTCGCCGAGATCTACCGCACCACGCCCGTCGGGACGGGAGCGATGCTCCTCGGCAAGACGGCGGGCAACGTGGTGGTGGCGGCGGGGATTCTGGCCGTGGCCCTGATTGCGTCCGGCGCGGTCATCACCGTGCGGCAGTGGCTCGGCGATCCCGTCGGCTTCGACCTCTGGCCGTTCCTCACGGCGTGGGGCGGGGTGATGGTCCCCACCTTCCTCTTCTGGACGGCGTTCGTGACCGCCGCGTTCGCGCTCTTCCGGAACCGCTACGCGGTGTACGGACTCGGGCTGGCGGTGCTGATCTACACGGTGTACCGCATGAACGTGGGCGACGCGCTGTCGTGGGTCACCAACTGGATCGCCTGGAACTCGATGATCTTCTGGAGCGACATGGGCGCCTTCTCGCTGCACGGGCGCGCCCTGCTGCTGAACCGCCTGCTCTACCTGAGTCTCATTCCGCTGCTCCTGGCCCTCGCGCTCAAATGGCTGGGGCGGCAGGAGTTCGACGCCACCCGGATCCTGCACCGGCTCCGCCCGCGCGCGGTATTGCGGAGCGGGATCCGTCTCCTGCCCTTCGCGATGCCTCCCGCCGTCCTGGCCGCGGCGCTGTTCTTCGGCGGCCGGGCGGGCGACCAGGGCCCGGACGCCGAGGAGGCCGCGAAGGACTACTGGAGGCGCAACGTGGCAACCTGGACGGACTTCCGGATGCCGTCGGTCTCGCATGTGGATCTGGACGTGGATCTCGAGCCGGCGGGGCGCGCCGCCTCGGTGTCCGGCGCCTACACGTTCGTCAACCACCGGAACACCGCCTATCCCCAGCTTCCGATCACCGCGGGACCGTGGGACCCGATCGCGTGGACCCTGGACGGGGAGCCCCACGAACCGGAGGACCGCGCCGGGCTCTACGTCTTCACCCCCGAGGCGCCGCTCGCTCCCGGCGGTTCGCTCACGGTCGGTTTCGGGTACGAACTGGAGTACCCCCGCGGCCTGAGCACCAGGGTCGGCGGCCGCGGCCAGTTCATCCTCGACTCGGGGGTGGTGCTCACCGCCTTCGCGCCCACCTTCGCTCCGGTTCCGGGGTACCTCCCGGGAATCGGCGTGGACGAGGACAATCAGTACGACCAGCGGGAGTATCCCGAAGACTTCTTCGCGGGCGAGACCGAACCCGCCCTCGGCTGGGGAGGGAGGCCCTTCACCACGAAGATCCGGATCACCGTCCCGGAGGAGTACACGGCGAACAGCGTGGGACGGCTGACGAGCGAGGAGGTCCGGGAGGGGCGGCGCACCGTGGTGTGGGAATCCGACCATCCGGTGCGGCTCTTCAACATCGTCGCCGGCCGCTACGCGGTCAAGGAGGGCCACGGCACCGCCATCTACCACCACCCGGAGCACGACTACAACGTCGAGGAGATGTCCGCCGCACTCGACGCGGCCCGCAAGCACTACTCGGAGTGGTTTCACCCGTTCCCCTGGGAACTCCTGAAGCTGTCCGAGTTCCCGGCGTACGCGGGCTACGCGCAGGGGTTCCCCACCAACATCACCTTCAGCGAGGGCATCGGCTTCCTCACGAAGAGCGACCCGCGCTCCCACGCTGCGTTCGCGGTGGTGGCGCACGAAGCCGCGCACCAGTGGTGGGCCAACATCCTGACCCCGGGGCGCGGACCCGGCGGCAACATGCTGTCGGAAGGGATGTCCCACTACGCGACCATCCTGCTCCATGAGGAGGTGCACGGAGACCGCTACCGCATCGAGTTCGCGAAGCGCATCGAGGACAGCTACGGGGACGGCCGTTTCGTGAACTCCGAGCGGTCCCTCGTCAAGACGGACGGCTCGCGGCGGGGCGACACCACCGTCATCTACGACAAGGGCGGCTGGGTGATGTGGATGCTCCAACAGGAGATGGGGCGGGAGAACCTGCTGGCCGGACTGCGCGCCTTCATCGACGCCTACCACGCCAGTTCCGACTTCCCGGTGATCCAGGACATGCTGGCCGTCGTGCGCGAGTTCGCCCCGGATCCCGACGCCTTCGACGCCTTCGCCGCCCAGTGGTTCTTCGACGTGGTGGTGCCGGAATACCGGCTCTCCGGGGTGACGAAGGAGCAAGCCGGCCGCGGGTGGATCGTTCGGGGAACCGTGGAGAACGCGGGGACCGCGCGGATGACGGTCGACGTCGCCGCCACCGCGGACGAGCGCTGGTCCGACGCCGGCGATGCCGGAACCCGGACGGTGGTGTCGCCGAGCTACCGCGACGCCCGGACGTCGGTGGAACTCGACGCCGGGGAGTCAGCCGGGTTCGAGATCGAGGCGAATTTCAATCCGGACCGCGTGCTCGTGGACCCGGACGTCCTCGTGCTCCAGTTGCGCCGGGATCCGGCCGTCTTCGACTTCCCGGAGTAGGCGACGGAGCGGTTGGGACCGCCGACCTTCAGGTCGGCGCCCGCTGCGCAGAGCGCAGCGGAACTGCACGGCTCCAACCATCTTCACCGCGGTAACGGCTTGGAACGCCGGCTTCAGCCGGCACACGCGGTGCTTTGCACCGCGCACGTCGTAACCCCACCGACTCCCGGATGGCGCGCCGGGCTGGAGGGCGTCCCGCCGCCCGCCTTCGGCGGGCTGTGCCGGCTGAAGCCGGCGTTCCAAGCCCTGGGCGCCACCCGGACGAGCAGCCCGGTGCGCTTTGCGGGCCTGGGAGCCGCGTGCGTTTCGCCTCCCTGCGGTCGGCGATGCCGGCCGGAGGCCGGCGCTCCGAGCCGGGAGCCGCCTTCGGCGCGGAGGGCCGCGCGTGCCGGTCTGAAGACCGGCGGTCCCGGCCCTACTGCTGCGTGTCCGTGGTGGGCTCCTCCGGCAGGTCGCCGAGCTTCACCGCCCAGAGGCCCGAGTTCCGGTCCGAGAAGTAGATGATCCCCTTGTGGGGCTGGGCGCCCCAGACCTGCGGCGCGTTGGGAAGGAAGCCCTCGGGATCGAGCGGGAGGAAGCGGGCGATCTCCCTGCCCTGCCGGTAGAGATTGCCGAGCAGTTCGCCCGAGACGTCCACCACCCGCAGCCCTCCGTTGTAGAACGCCACGTACATCACGTCGTCCTCGATCCAGATGTTGTGGCTGCCGGCCTCGGGGACCTCGTAGCGTCCGACCAGCCGCGGCGGCGCCTCGAAGTTCTCGTCCCACTCCAGGATGTGGATCCAGCCGCGCCAGCGGGTGGGCTCGTCGTCGTAGCCGGGCGTTCCGGTGCCGATCTCGGCGAGCGGGCTGTAGCGTCCGGTACGGGCCGCCTCATCCCCCGCGAAGATGTAGAACTTGCCGGTCGAGACGCTCCGGTAGGGATAGACGGCGTGGTTCCAGCCGGTCGGGAACGGGAACTGCCCCACGAGCTTCGGGTCCTGGGGCGTGCCACCCTTCCCGGCGCCGCCCACGTCGATCACCGCGACCCCGTCGCTCCAATTCGCCGAGTAGGCGATGCCGTCCACCACCCACACGTCGTGGATCGAGCGCGCCGGGTTGTCGAGCGCGAAGCTGCCCACCCGGTGGGGCACCGACGGATCCTCGATGTTGATGATGTCGAAGCGCCGGCCGCCCGACAGCGCGTAGACGTGTCCGGCGTGAATGAAGGTGTTGTGGACCCCGCCGGTGAGCTGGTCGTCGTACTCGGCGAGCTTCCGCACTCCCGTCGAGGGATCGGAGACGTCGAGGATCACCAGGCCGTTCCGCCGGTTGGACGCTCCTTCGCGAGAGATCACCGCGGTCGCCCCGTCCTCCGAGATCTTGACGTCGTTCACGGTGCGGGCGTCCACCCGCACCACGTCCACGATGTCGAGGTTCTCCGGATCGGTCACGTCCCAGATGTAGGCGTGGCCGGCGGCGCTGTGGGTGCCGGTCATCGCGTAGTCGCGGCCGTTCGGGGCCTCCCAGACCCACAGGTCCGACGTCGCCCGGTCCTTCACCCGGCCGTGGCCGACCAGCTCGATGGGCCGGCGGACGCCGCGCTCGGCGACCCGGATCACCGTGGAGGCGGACACCTGCCCGGTGCGGGCCACCACGGTATAGACGCCCGGCAGATCGGCGACGAAGCGGCCGTCCTGGGTGATGAGCCCTGACGACGGGCCCCCCATCCCCATCGCGTCGGTCATCGCCGAAACGCTGTAACCGACGGGGACGTCTTCGAGCGTCGCTCCGGCCGCGTCCGCCATCGTCACCTTCAGGTGCGTCACGTCCCCCGTCCGGGCCGTGCTCCGGTCCGGGGTCAGTTCCATCTTCGCGACCGGGTTCGGAACCACCTCGACCGCCATCTCGGCGCTGGCAGCCCCGGCGGTCGCCGTGACCGTCACCGTTCCGGGAGCGCCGAGCGCCAGCACCCCGCGAGTGCGGGTCCGCTCGATGGTCGGCGGCCGGGCGATCGGCATGGCGATCGCGTCGTCCGAAGACATCCAGCCGACGTCGAGTCCCTCGACGAGCGTCCCGGTGTCGTCCACCGGCTCCGCGCGCACCGTCACCTCGGTCCCTGCATAGAGGGGCCCTTCCGCGGTGACGTTCAGCGTGGCGACCGGCCGCGGCAGGATGGTCAGCGGGATCCGCTGCTCGAGGTAACCCTCGGCCTCCGTGTTTCGGGCCGAAGGGTCGGGGCCGGAGCCCACCACCCGCACCATCACCGCGTACTCGCCGGGCCGCCGGGTCGAGACCTCCCCCTCCCGGGACACCTTGAAGATGTTGAACCCCCAGGTGCGCATCTCGAGGTTCCAGAACTGGCCGTAGAGGGGGAGATACAGGAACTCGACCTCGATCTCGTTCCCGTCCTCGTCCAGCGCGGTGGCTTCGATCTGGGCCGTCTCACCGGCGGTCAGGGTGATCTCCTCGGGCGAAACGGTGAGCGACGCGGGTCTTGGCCCTTCTTCGTCCTGCGCCAGCGCGCCTGCCGGGATGAGGAGGAGGGCGGCCAGGACGGCCACCCGGTTTCGGAAGTTCGGAAAACGCATCACCATGCCACTCCGTAGTCGTCGCCGTGGTGGCTCGAGCCGCCCCAGAAGCTGCCGTGCTCGCGGTCGAACCAGATGGCGTTGATGGGTCCCGAGGTGCGCGGCGAAAAGCGCAGCGAATACCCCATTCCGGTCAATTCGTTGCGGATCCACTCGGGGACCTTGTCGTTCAGCAGCATCGAGCCCGGCTCCGACTCGTGGGCGCCGAAGGAACTCCGGAGCTGGTAGCTGTTGAAGTTGGCGGCCTCGGCGGCCTCCTGCACGTTCATGCCGAACTCGACGACGTTCAGGAAGAACTGAAGCAGGTTCTGGTCCTGGCCGTCGCCGCCCTGGACCGCGAACGACAGGAACGGCTCCCCGTCCCGGAGCGCGAGGCTCGGCGTCAGGGTGGCGCGCGGCCGCTTGCCGGGCTCGAGCACGTTGTAGGGGTTCATCGCGGGGTCGAGCACGAAGCTCTGCATCCGCTGGCTGAGCCCGATCCCGGTCTCACCGGCGAGCACCGCCGGCAGCCAGCCGCCGCTCGGCGTCACGGAGACCACCCACCCGGAGGCATCCGCGGCCTGGATCGAGGTGGTGCCGGCGAGGAATCCCTCAAGGAACTCCTCGCGCTCTTCCTCGGTGGTGGGCGTTCCCGAGGTTCCGGAGAACCGGTTCAGGTACTCGGCGAAGGGGTTCTCGCCACCCTGGAAGGGATAGGGGTCCCCGGGCCCGATCGTGGGGTCGTTGCGGTCTTCCAGGATGAGTTCGGCACGGTGCCGGGCGTAGTCCTTGGAAAGAAGGCCCCGGATCGGCTCCTCCGGCGGGAAGTAGGGATCGCCGTAGTAGAAGTCGCGGTCGGCGAACGACAGGCTGATCGCCTGGTAGAGGGTGTGGATGTAGCGGGAGCTGTTGTAGCCCATGCCCTTCAGGTCGAAGGGCTCCAGGATGTTCAGCGCCTGGAGCAGCACCGGCCCCTGGACCCAGTGGGTCAGCTTGTAGACCTCGATCCCCTTGTAGTTCGTGGATACGGGCTCTTCGATGTGGACCTTCCAGTTCGCGAGATCCTCGGTGGTGATGAGGCCGCCCTGCTCCTGGGTGCCTCGGGCGAGCTCCTCGGCGATGTCGCCCTTGTAGAAGCGGTCGTAGGCGGCGTAGATCGCCTCCTTGCGGCTCTTGCCGGCGGCGAGCGCCTCGGCCTCGGCGTCCACCAACTTCCGCAGGGTGCTCGCGAGTTCGGGCTGGCGGAAGACCTCGCCGGGGCGCGGGCCGCCGGCGCTGAACTCGCGCGTCGAGGAGTCCTCCCGGTCCCAGTAGTTCCCCGTCTCGTCCTGCGGTCCGGAGGAGGCCGAGCGCTCGTCGCGGTGCGGCAGCAGGGTCCGGCGCGAATACGGCCACTCGGCGATCCGGTCGGCGCCCCGCTGGATCCCGCGGGCCGCCGAGGCCTCGATGGGATAGCCGTCGGCCATCTGGATCGACGGCGCGAGCACCTGCGCAAGGGACATCGTCCCGTACTCGGCGAGCATCGTCATGAGCCCGCCGGGCGTTCCGGGAGTCACCGCGGCTAGCGGACCGACCGCGGGCGGGTACTCCATCCCCTGTTCCTGGAAGTACGCCGGAGTGGCCCCCGTGGGCGCGACGCCGAGGGCATTGATGCCAATGACCTTCTTCTGCTCGGGGTGCCAGATCAGCGCCTGGGTCTCGCCGCCCCAACTCAACGCATCGAACATGGTGGCGGTGGCGCCCAGCATGGCGCAGGCCGCGTCAACCGCGTTGCCGCCCTGGCTGAAGATCATGGCTCCGGCGGTGGCGCCCAGCGGTTTGCCGGTGATCGCCATCCAGTGCTTCCCGTGGAGGACGGGTTTTTGCGGCCGGGCCGCGGCGCTGGTGGCGACGGCCAGGGCCGCCAACAGGCAGAAAAGGACGGAAAAGGGGATGCGTTTCATGGAGGGGATTGTGCGGCTCCCGGCGCGGGGAGGCAACGGTGAGGGACGGATGAATGCGCTTGGGCGATAGAAACGTCGTCTATCGCCCAGAATTCGCGCGTTTTCCGGGCGATAGGGGTCGAGAGGGCCGGAACCCGCGCCGCCATGGGGCGATTGCGGTGTCCGAACGTCATGAGCAGGAGGCGGGGACAGCGGGCGTCCACCGGCGACCTGATCGCGGCCGCCCACGGCCGCTCCTAGCCGAGCGGCGGACGGTGGTGATGCACCGCAAGCCGCTCCTCGAGCGCCCGGGCGAGCGCAAGGATCGTCCCCTCTTCGAAGAGTCGGCCATGAAAAGCCACGTTGCGGGTGATCGTGTGCGGCTCTCCCTGGGGATCGTCGGGAACCGGGCCCGCGCTTCGGGTCGGGCTCTCGTCGAGGCCGGCGCGCAGGCTGATCCCCGGGTGTCCCGTGTAGTTCATCGCCATCAGCAGCTCGAAGGAGCCATAGGTCGGGGCGAACAGCGCGTCCACGTCGCTGTAGATGCGGTGGAACTCGTGCATGAGGCCGCGCCGGAGACGCTCGGCCTGCAGGTAGTCGACCGCGGACAGCAGGCGGACGCGGCGCCAGGCGTCGGGCCACCCCTCGGGCGGCAGCTCATCGTCGCGGCCATCGAGAGTGAGCGCCTCGTAGATCGCGGCGGCCTCGACGTAGAGGTTCGGGATCAGCGCCTGGTAGGGGAACGGCGGCAGCTCCACCTCGACCAGCTCGACCCCGAGTTCGCGGAGCGCGTCGAGTGCGTTCTTGTGCGCGTCGGCGACCGGCACCGAGGCTCCGGGACCGAACCCGACCTCGCGGAACCAGTCCGGTGAGTAGCCCACGCGGACGGCGGCGGGATCGATGCGGGCGTCGTATTCGAAACCCATGGTGATGGAGGACGCCGAGGTCGGGTCGGGTCCGTTGATCGCGGCCATGACGGGCACTGCATCCTCGACGCGACGGGTGAGGGGCCCGATCCGGTCGAGGCTGGGGGTCAGCGGCATGGCGCCCTCTGTCGGCACCCGCCCGAAGGTCGCGCGCAGGCCGACGATCCCGCACTGGTCGGCGGGGTTGAGGATCGACCCCAGGCTGTCGGTGCCGATCGAGAACGAGCACAGCCCGGCGGCGGTGGCGGACCCCGGCCCGGCGCTGGAGCCCCCCGCGTGCTCCTCCGTGTTCCAGGGGTTGCGGACCCTCCCGCCGTACCAACGGTAGCCGTTGGCGAGGCTGGCGGTGGCGAGCTTGCCGAGCAGGACGGCTCCGGCCTCGCGGAGCATGGTGACGATGCGGGCGTCCCGATCGGGAACCTGGTCACCGAAGCGGGCCGCGACCTTCCCGCGGGGCGCTACCCCGCCGACCTGCACAACATCCCCCACTGCATCAGGGGCAGCTTCGCCACCGCGGGAAACCCCACCACCC
>CAYUVU010000405.1:0-18797 GCA_964448205.1 uncultured Acidobacteriota bacterium | reverse complement strand
ATCCTGCTCGCTCGATGGTACGCCGTTCGCGGGTCTCCGGCCCGCGGTGCCGGTCTGGAGGCCGCTACCGCGAGAACCGGCCGGCGTTCCAAGCCGTATCCGCCGCTCCGCGCTCCTACTCCTCCTCTTCCTCGCTCTCCTCCGGCGGCCGCGGCCGGTCCAGCCGGATCGACACGCCGCCGAAGAACTCGCTGGTGTTGCGGTTGACCTTGTGATCGCCGTCCAGCAGGTATTGCAGGACCGCGGTATCCCACGCCAGCCCGGCTGACGCCACGACCTCCATCCAGTCGCCGTACGCCGGCTCGTCCGGGGCCTCGGTGCCGGCGGCCCAGATGGTGATCTTGGGATCCCAGCCGCGCCCGGCTCCGCGCCCGCGCCCGCTCGCCAGCCGGCCCTTGATGGGCATCTGGATGTTCACCCCGTTGTGGAGATCCATGTGGAATACCTCGGGCTCGAACTGCATCCCGTAGCGGCGGTAGCGGTCGTAGGTCCGCTCGTTCATCGTCCTGACCAGGCTCGTGTCCTGGATGGCGTTCGTGATGTAGCCGCGGATCTTGAGCGCCGCGGCCTTGTGACGCGGGAACTCGGGGTCGTCGATCACGTCGAAGCCCGGCATGAACCAGCCCTTGTTGAAGCCCCAGTTGCGCTCCGTGCGCCGGCCGGCCCGGACCAGCCCGCTGAACTCGCTGAAGAGCTGGACGAGCTGGTGCGCCGGGTAGCCGTGCGGGTTCAGGAAGATGTCCGGCAGCCACATCCGCCAGAGCCGCGGCCGCACCTCGGCCTCCGGATAGATCGGCATCGGCTGGTCGGCGTCCGTCGTGGAGTCGATCCCGAGCGAGCCCCAGTAGCCGGCGTGCAGGATGTGCTCCCGGTTGATCTGGTGCATGTCCCAGGCGAGCTGGGCGCCGTCGGGGTTCTGGATCGGGTGGAAGATGATGTTGACCTTGTCGAGGTTCTTCCTGCGCTCGGGATCGGTGAGCAGCATCTCGGCGAGCCGCAGCACGTGCGACGTCGAGGAGACCTCGTTCGCATGCTGCCGGGCGCTGTAGACGATGGTCGGCTTCAGCAGGCTCGCCTTCCGCTGCGACCAGTGCGAGGCGTCCATGGGCGGCATCAGGTCCATCGCCCAGGTGGACTGGCCCAGGTAGCTCTCGCCGATCTTGTAGACGGTGGCCTCGGGGAACTCCGACATCCGCGCGAGGATCCCGTAGGCCTCGGGAGGCGAGATCGGCGATTCCCACTGCACGAGCTGGTCGTCGCTCCCGGTCGCGTCCCGGAAGGTCATGACGTCAGGGAAGGGAGGCGGCTCCCCGTTCGCCGCCAGGGTCGCGACCCGCTCCGTGTCCGGCGCGTATCCCCAGTCCCAGGCGGCGGCGACCTCCAGGTCGCCGAGTCCCGCGAAGGCCAGTTCGTCCGAATAGAGGCCGGCGCCGCGCAGTTCGGCGAGGAGATCCAGAACCCGGCTCACCTGCGCGGCGGACATGATCCGCTCGTCGGCGTCGTCCTCGCCGTGGCGTTCCACGTAGTAGTCCCGCTCATCCTCGTCGGTGTCAACCTTCACCCATACCCGGAGGCTGTCCAGCCCGGCGTTTCCGGCGCTCACCCGCGCCGCCATCGCCTTCGGCCGGCCCACCTCCACCTTCGGGATGTTCCGCCGCACGGTCCCGGTCCGTCCGTCGGACGCCGTGTAGTCCACGACGACTGCGGGCCGGCTGGTCCTGAACCCGGTGAAGAGGATGTGCGCCGTCCCCGGCGTGCCGTCGGTCTTCCCGCGCATCTCGGGGATCACCCGGCCGCCGTAGGTCAGCTCGGTGCCCAGCGAGTTCCGCCCGATGTGGCGCAGCAGGGAGTGGGTCACGAAGTAGATGTCCTCGTGCAGGGCGTCGTGGGTGGACTCGATCTCCTGTTCCACCCCCAGGAGGCGCTCCGGTTCCGAGAGCGAGAGCACCACCTTCAACTGGCCGAAGTACGGCGCGTCCGCGGGCCCCCGCGGCTTCCCGTCGTGGAGTTCCATGATGTAGTCGTAGACGCGGGCAAGGGTGTCCGACTGGTAGTGGTCCCAGAACGCCTCGGCGTCCATGCGGATCCGCTCGTCCACCACGGTTTCCCCGTCCACTTCGGCGGTGATCCCGCCGGTGGTGACCTGGATGAGCTCGTAATCCGGATACCTGTCGAAGAACGGCCGGGAGACGAGCCGGGGCTCGAACGTCTCGTTCAGAAGGACCTCGCCGTTCGCGTCCTCGGCGACGATCCGGTAGGCGGGGGCGTCCGGTTCCGTGCGCAGCTCGAAGCCCACGTCCCCGAGGTCGAGCGCCAGCGCCTCGGCCATGATCTCGTCGGCGGGGAACATGGCGTGCTGCCAGCGCAGCGGGGTGTGCATCGCCTGCTGCGGCCAGTCCTCCGGCGGCCGGTGCTCGCGGAAGAGCAGCCGGACGCGCGCGGTCGGCGTCCCGGCCTCACGCAGTGCCAGCAGCCGGGGCAGGACCACGTCCTCGATCCAGCTGTAGCCCTGCCGGTAGGCGGAGAGGACCACCACGTCGCCGTCGGATACTGAAGCTCCCCGGCCGCGGAGGTCGGCCACCAGCTCGTCGCGGAGCGAGTGGCGCACCGCGGCGGGTTCGCTCAGGACGACCGTGACCCGGACCCGGTCGCCGCGGCCGACCGCCGGGAGCAGTTGGTCCTGCACGATTCCCCGGAACTCCTCGACTTCGGAGGGAACCGCGAACTCCTCCTCGTGGATCACGGCCGCGTTGTCCACGTTCCGGTCATCGAGTTCGACGGTCGCGTCACCGAGTCCCAAACGCTCCGCCGCCGCGGCGACGAAGTCGTCGAGCCCCGGCGCCGGGTCCTTGATCGAGACCAGGATCTTCGAGCTCTCGATCCCGAGGTGGGAGATCTCCGCGGCGATCCGTTCCAGCTTGTAGAGCGCCGCCGCCGCCTGGCCGCCGGGGCTCCGCTGCGTGAGGAACTTCCAGGTGTTGAACTCGACGGCGTCCACCGTGGGGTGGTCCTTCTTGCGGTTCGCGGCGTCGAGGTGGGGAAGGCCCACCGCCGTCTGGTAGAGGGCGCGGGACAGCCCGGCCTGGTCGCCGCCGGTGATCGCGAGCGCGGACTTCTTGCCGAACGCCTCCGGGATCACCCCGACGAAACCCTCGCCGGCGCCGAGATCGGGTACCGCGAGGTCCGCGAGCAACGGGTTCTCGCCGGCGGTGCCGATGACCACCAGCGTCGGTGCGGCGTCCGGCTCGTCGATCGCGCCCGCGGCGGCCGCCACCGGGAAGTCCATCCCGGACGACTCGAGGCCCAGCCGCGCGGCGAGGGCGACCGTGCCCCCCGGATCCTCGGCGGTCACCGCCAGCCGCGAGTCCAGCCGATCCGGGATGCGGTCGCCGTTCGAATCGCCCAGCAGCCCGTCGGGCTCGTAGAGGACGGCGAGCCCGAGGTCGTCCTTGGCGCCGGAACCGGGCCGGCCGGGCACGGGCCCGGGCTCGGCGGCGGGCGGGTCATGGCTGACCGAGGCCTCCGAATCGCCGCCGTCATGCGTGGCGACCACCCGCAGGGTGGCGAGGCTGTCGAACCGCAGGTCGTCTCCGGCGGACTCGACGGCCGAGGTGACGGCGCTCGCGGCGGCGGCGTCGGCCGCGGCGACGCGCACTTCTGCCGAGGCGAGCGAACTTGCGCCGGCTTCGACCTCCACGCGCACCGTGTGAGCGGCCGCGGCGGCGTCACCGGCGGCGTTCATGACCGCCGCCTCGACCTCTCCGAGGGATTCGCCGTCCGTCCGGAAGACGTGGGGCGCCCGGGAGGCGAGCCACGCGGCGGCGGCGGCGAGACCGGCGTCGTCACCGCCACGGACCGCGACGACCACGGAGTCGCCCGCCGTGTGCAGCTCGACGGCGCCCCGCCCGCCGGAGAGGTCGCCCATCCCGCTCAACCCGAGCCGGGCGAGCGCCTCGTCGCCCACGGCAATCTCCATCTCCGCATCGGTGGGAAACGGGAGATCGAGCGCCAGGGTCTCGAAACCGAGCCGGGCGGCGAGGTCCGCGGCGATCGCGACCTCGGCCGCCGAGGGCGAGCCGGGCAGCACGACCCGGGCGTTCAACCGGTCGGCGACGCCGTCCCCGTTCGTGTCGGAAACGGCTCCGCCCAACGCGTAGAGCGCGGCAAGCGACTCCGGCTGCGCGGCTGCCGGGGCGGCAGCCAGCAGGGCGGCAAGACTCAGAACAACGGCGGAAGTACGCATCGCACTGCCTCCTTTCCTCAACGGCCAGCGGGGAACCGCCCATTGTAGGGGGTGGGTCGGCGCGAGAGGCACGGGTCGCAGCAGCGGGTTTCGGAGGCTCCGCACCATGTAGGAGTCTCCGGACGGCCGGGCCGGGAAAACGCCGCTTCGCTTCGACTTTTCCAAATCGCATGCGGAGGCGGGAAGAAATGGGTCGGGATTACGTCCAGGGAAGTAGAGGAGGACGCCGGGTCTTCCTCTTCATCCACCAAAGGAGAGTTCGATGCCCACCCAACCCCCGCCGCAAGTCTCAATTCCCGAACCTTCCGCGAAGCCAACCCAACGATCGGCGGAAGCTTTTCCATCCAGTCCGGACGCCCCGAAACCGGCCTGGGAAGGCACGCTCTTCCATCTGCTCGTGGAGAGGGGGTGGGGCCCGGAGCTCGCGTATACTGCCAATCAGCGGATACACGCCATGACTTCCGAGATCGTTGCCGCCGGCCTGGAGCCGGTGATGGCGGAACTCCGGCAGATGCGCGAGGCCATGGCGGGCTTTGCTACCCACGCGGAACTCCGGGCGGAAATCCGGCAGATGCGCGAGAGCATGGTCACCAAAGCGGATCTGGCGGAGCGCGAGACGCGGCTCATCAAGTGGATGTTCGGAGCGATGCTGGCGCAGACCGCGGTCATCGTGGGAATCGTCGTCGGAGTCGTGCCGCTCCTGAAGTAGCCGCTTCCGCCTGGCCGCGTTGCGGAGCCCGGACTCGGCTGGCCCGAGCCCGGGGGCGACGGGGCTGCCGGCGGGTGGGGTAGGCCAACCGCCGTGATGGCGCCGCCGGCTTGGGGCCCCCACCGCGAGAACCGGCGGGCGGCCCCGGGCGGGGAGCGGCGTTCCCTTATTCTCGGGTGGATGCGGCGCACCGGGGTCTGGATGGCGGCCGGGCTGGCGCTGACCGTCGCCGCCGGTTCCTGCCGGGGCTCGGTGTGGCCCGGACCGGAGGCGACGCGGGAGGCGCTGATTTCCCTGCACCAGGAAGTGCGGGGCCGGGTGCTCGCCGGCGATCTGGCGCGCGCCGACGGCTTTGCCTACGCGGTGGACGTGGGCGAACTCCTGCGGGTGGCGGCCCGGCTTGGCGACCGGGAGATGTACGCGGCGCTGCGGGGTTTCGCCGTTCGGCGGCTGATCGTGGACGAACCTGACGATCCCTACACCCGGGGCTTCGTGCTGTGGCGGAGATCGCCGGCGCCCGTGGACGAGGAAGACGCTCCCGACGCCTCCGGAACCACGGAAGCGCTGCGGGTGTCCGAGGGGCTCTGGGAGGGCGCGCTCGCCTTCGGCGCGGGGGAGGACCGGGAACTGGCGCTCACGATCCTGGACGGCTACGCGCGGCACGCCACCGAGTCCGCCGGCCTGCTGCTCATCCGCAACTACTTCAACTTCGGCAGCCGGGACTTCGCCACGAACTCGTTCCTGGTGGACTACGCCCCCGATTACGTCGCGCGGGTGGCCCGGGACACCGGACGGCAGGACCTCGCGGAGCTTGCTGCGCGCAGCTACGAGGTCGTCCGCGCCGCGCGCTCGCCGGCGGGCCTGATCTACGACGTGTTCCAGCCCGAGATGGCCACGCTGTTCGACGACCGCCGGACGCTGCTCTATTCGCCGAACGACATCGTCCAGACCTCGAACGCCGCGGCGATCGCGGGCACGGTGCTGGAAGGCGCGCCGGAGGTGGCCTCGCGCGTGCTCGCCTTCTGCCGCGATCGGATGCCGGGTCTCAAGCTCGCCTACTACGGGCGCACCGGGGAGGAGGCGCGGCAGAAGCGTCCGGGAATCGAGATCTGGGGCACGCTGACCGAGATGAGCGTCCGCCGCCGGGACAAGACCGCGATCGGCGCCTTCGCACCGTTCCTGGTCTCGAACGCCGCGGCCGACCGCGTTCCCAGCGGCGCCTTTCTCTACGTCGGCGCCCACCTGCTGCTCGGCCTCGAGGCCCTGGACGGGTACTTCGGGCTGGAGCGGCCGCTCCCGATGTTCCGCTGATGAGCGAGGCCGCCCCTCCCGACCGAAGCTCCTGGGTACGGGTTTTCCTCGCGCTTGTCGGGCTGAACCTGTTCCTGACGGTGTCGTTCGCGTCGGATGCTCCCTGGGTACGCCTGACGCCCGCGGTTTCTCCGGATCTCCTCCTGCTGGTGGGCGCCGGAGCCCTGCTCGGCGGCAGCCGGCCGGGTCGGTGGGTCCGGTTCCTCCTCGCCCCGATCCTGCTGGTGGCGGCCTCCGCCCGGATCGCCGGCCTCGTCGCGCTCGAACTGCTCGGGCGCCCGCTCGACCCGGCGGGCGACCTGCCGCACCTCGGGAACGTGGCGGAGATGCTCGCGACCGTGAGTCCGGTGCTGAACCCGGCAGTCCTGATTCCGGTCGGCGGCCTCCTGCTGGGCGGCCTGCTCCTGCTCATCGTCCGCGCGCTGGGCGTCCTCGCGGCGGCGGGAACCGGCCTGGACCGGCGGCGGCGCGCCGGACTCGGCGCCGCCGCGCTCCTCCTGCTCGCCCTCCCATGGCTCTCCCCGCCCGGCGGTTCCGCCCTGCTCGCCGCCCGGGACCTCGCGGCGGCCCCCGCCGCCGAGCTGTCCGCCGCCATCACCGCCCCGCCGCTCCCCGGCGCTCCCGACCTGGGAGGCGCCGACCTCTACGTGATCTTCCTCGAGTCCTACGGGGTGGCGGCGTTCGAGGACCCGGGACGGCGGCCGGCGCTCGAGGCGGCGGCCGCACGCTGGGCCGAGGACGCGCGGGCCGGGGGCTTCGACTACCGCTCGGCGCAGGTCCAGAGCCCCACCTTCGGAGGAGGGTCCTGGCGCGCCCACGCTTCGCTGCTTTCGGGCGCCTGGGTGGATCGCGAGGCGCTCTACCGGGCGCTGATCGGGTCGGGCCGGCAGAGTCTCGTACGCCTCCTCGGAGAGGCGGGATACCGGACCGTGGCCTTCGAACCGGGAATCCAGGGAGAGTGGCCCGAGGGCGCCTGGTACGGCTTCGACCGCATCTACGACCGGGCGGGGATCGGCTACCGGGGGCCGGCGATGGGCTGGTGGGAGGTTCCGGACCAGTACACCCTCTACGCGCTCCACCAGCGGGAGATCCACACGGCAACGCAGCCGCTGTTCGCCAAGGTCTCCCTGATCATGAGCCACATCCCCTACTGGCCCGTGCCGCCCTACGTCACCCCCTGGAGCCGTTTCGATTCGGGGACCGCCTACGAAGGGCCCCTCCGCTCGGTCGCCCACGACGACTACCGGGACCTGGCCGAGCTGTCCGACCGCTATGTGACGAGCCTGGAGTACCAGTTCCGCGTGGTGGGCGGGTTCCTGCGCGAGTTCGCGCCCCGCCCGGCGCTGGTCGCGGTCATCGGCGATCACCAGCCGCCGAAGCTCTCGCTGCACGACTCCGACACCTGGGCGACGCCCATGCACCTGTTTTCCCAGGATCCGGAACTGCTGGAACCCTGGGAAGAACGCGGCTTCACCCGCACGCTCGTTCCCGAGACGGGCACCTCGTGGCGGATGAGCGATTTCCCCCACGACCTGACGCGGTTCTTCCCTGACCGGAGCGCCGTCGGGGCACCCTGATAATTTCCGCGAACCGGCGGGCGAAGAGATCTGGAGTGGGAACCTCGATGAAGACGATTCCTCCCGCGCTGGCGATTGCCGCGGCGATGCTGGCCGTGCCGGACCGCGCCGAGCCGCAGACGACCCCGTTCGAGCGGCTGCCGGTCGAGCAGTTCGACGCCACCCCGCCCTCGGCGCTCGTGGACGGCGCGCCGGGACGCATGAGCGTCCGCTCGGGCGCCTGCCGGAACCTGCCGGCGGGGGAGACCCGGCGGCGCATCGTGGACGTCGCGGTCCAGGAGTGGGGCTTCTTCGGGTTCTACGTGGTCGATCAGACCGGGCCATCGACGCGCACCCGGAACCGGGGCGCGAGGCGATGGTGGTGGCGACCCGCCAATGCGGCGGAGGGCGTGCGTATCGCGCCGACCATCGCCGGATACTGGGCGGCGACGCCGCGCGGGTCGTGGATGATCGACCGCCAGAACGGGCGGTGGAACGGGCCGGGCGGCCTGACCTCCCGCTGGCGCGATCCCTGGTCCGCCGCCTTCATCTCCTGGGTGATGTGCGAAGGCGGACTCGGTAGCGCGGACCGGTTCCAGCGCGCCATCGCCCACCACGTCTACGTGGACCAGGCGATCCGCGCCCGCGACGCATCGTCGTCTGCCGCGTTCCTCGCCTACGACATCGGGGAGGCCGCCGTCGAGCCGGGCGACCTCCTCTGCAGCAGCCGGCGGAGCAGCTACACGTCCATCGGCCAGCGCCGCCGGCATCTCGGCGTCGGCGCCCGCATGCACTGCGATGTCGTGGTCGCGCTGGAGCCGGACCGTGAGCGCATCCTCACCATCGGCGGCAACGTGCGGGGCACGGTCGGCCTCAAGCTGATGCCCGCCGCCCTCAGGAACGGACGGCTCGCTCCCACCCGCCGGCTTTTTGCCCACTTGAAACTCCGGGCCGACCCCATCGGGAACGACGCCCTGAGCGCCAGCCCCACCCTGCAGGCGCTCGAAGGCGCGCCGGACGTCCGGCTTCCGGCCGCAGTGGCGGACCTGATTCCGTCCCCGACCCGGTCGGCCGGCCCGGGCAACTAGCGCAGGCCGTTAACTCCCGAAGCGCCAGCTCAGCGACGCCTTGATCCGCCGCCCCTTGGGGTCGTGCGTGAAACCGTCGTAGGCCTGTTCGATGTTGACCCACGGGGGAATCCGCCCGGTCAGGTTCAGGCCGTAGACCGTGAGGTTCACCCCGCCGGGACCGCGCCACAGGAAGCTCATGTCCCAGGTGAGGAACGGGTCGATGACGGGCACGATCTCGTCGTCCCCCTGGTCCTCGTAGGACGAGATGTAGCTCACGTAGTTCGAGAGAATCTGGTTGCCCCAGTCGTAGGAGGCCGACCAGCGGCTCTTCCAGCGGGGCAGCGGCACCGCGATCGGGTGCGCGAAGTTCAGGAAGCCGGCGGCTTCCTCTTCCTCCCTGAGGACCAGGTCGGTGCCCTCGAGCATCAACTCCCTGGTGTCGTAGCGGAGGGTGTAGGTGGAGTCCCAGCCGAGCGACAGTTGTCCGGGGCCCGCGTCGGTGCGGGCCGCCAGGTGGGTATCGATCCCCGAGGTGGTCAGCCCCGGCCAGTTCACCAGGTCGATCTGGATGCGCTGGAGGTTCTGCGCGTCGCAGCGGTCCCCTGGCGCCAGCTCCGAGGCCCGGCCGCCGGGACAGATGATGAACGGCGCCACCGCGTTCCGGGTGGCCGCGTCGCCGCTGGCGTAGAGGCTCGAGATCGAGTCGTAGGGCATGGATCCGATCACGTCCTCGAAGTCGTAGCGCCAGTAGTCCACGGTCGCCTCCACGCCCCCCTGCAGGAAGAGCACCGCGCCCGTGTTGAAAGTGAACGCCCGCTCGGGGACGAGGTCCGTGCGCCCGAACCGGTCCACCGCCTGGTAGGCGCCGGTCTCCGAGATCCACTCCAGGGTGGTCAGCGGGCTGGTGTTCAGGTCGTCCAGCGAGGGCGTCCGGAAGGTGGTCTGCACCGAGCCGCGGAAGGACAGCGAGTAGTCCAGGTTCTCGGCCGCCTGGAGGCGCCAGCCGAACTTCGGATCGAAGCTGTTCACCCGGCTGCCGGCGATGACGTAGGACTCGTAGTTGGCGGCCATCTGGGTGTCCACCCGGGGTCCGAGCTTCACCGCCAGCTCGCCGAACAGCCGCTGCACCTGCTGGCTCGCGTCGTAGGGGCGGTGGACGTTCGTGAACAGATAGGGCCCGAACCGCTTCCCCGCCGCGCAACTCATGTCGCCCGCGACCGGGCAGGGGTTGACCGTCACGTCGCCGGGGTCGTTCGGGTTGCCGTCGGCGTGGGTGCGCCGGTACTGGTATCCGAGGGCGAAATCGGCCACGTTCTCGACCAGGTTGCCGTTCACGGAGAAGTCGGCCACGACCATGTCGGTGGTGCTGAAGAGGTCCACTTCCTCGTTGAGCCACACTCGCAGGTCCTCGGAGTTCGCGAGGCTGGCCACGTAGTCCGGGTTGGCGGTGTTCTCGAGCGCCGACCCCGGCTGGTCGGAGAACTGGATGGCGTTGCTGAACGGGTTGAAGAACATGCAGGGCCCCTGACCCGCCACCGCGCCGCTCAGCGGCCCGAGCGCCATGCCGGCGGGGGAGGTCGGGTCCGCGGTCACCCCGACACCGCAGCCCGGACCACCGAAACCGCGGAAGGCGCGGAAGATCCGGTCCGTATAGACGGCCGGCAGGTTGATGTTGCCCTCGGCCCGCGAGTAGCTGACGCTCGCGTCCCAGTGCGCGTCCCGCCCGCCGAGCATGAGCTCGCCGTGGAGGGCGCCGTTGATCCGCTGGGTACGCGACTCCCGGCGCAGCCGGCGTCCGGGGCCGGAGTTCCCGAACGGGCGGCCGTTGAGATACCAGGGAGCATCCTCCAGGCACGCCCCGTTCGGGTCAGCCTTGGGGTCCCCGCCGTAAGCGGCGCAGAACGCCTGCCGGCCCGGATGGCCCGCCCCCACCTCCATGATCGTCGTGCTGGTGAGGGGAAACGGCGGGTAGGACGGCGTCGTATACCAGTTCGGGATGACGGCGTCGGACCACAGTCCCTCGACGTGGTAGCTGATGTCCTCGCTGAGCGGGCCGTTGATCTCGAGGAAGGCGCGTGTCTGCTGCTGTTCGTCGATCAGGTTGTCGTACGGGGCGTACCGGAAGCGGCAGGTCCAGCCCTCGTCGAGACCCCCGAAGTCGCTGCACCGCGGATCGAAGACGTCTGCGGTCCACGGCGCCGGCGCGCCCACCGCGAAGGTTCCGGGGTTGCCCAGGCTCGACCAGCCGCCGCGGGTCCCCGGGGGGTACTCGCTGAGACGGTCGAGGGTCCAGGGCCGCTCCACCATCTGCAGTTCCTGGCGGCCGACCCGCTCCATGGAGAAGACCGCGCTTGAGGAGCCGATGTCGGCGCCCCAGATGCCGGCGACGGATGTGTCGCCCCCGCCGTCGAAGTAGTCGTGCGCGACATTGATCTCGAATCCCCGGAAGTCGCTGCGGGTGACGAAGTTGGCGACGCCGCCCACCGCGTCCGAGCCGTAGGTTGCCGACGCGCCCTCCTTCAGCACCTCCAGGCGGCCCACCGCGATCGAGGGGATCGTGTTCACATCCACGAAGCGCCCGCCGATCAGGCGCGCCGGGACCGGCACCTGGCGCCGGCCGTTGATGAGCACGAGCGTCCGCGAGGCGCCCAGGCCGCGCAGGTTGACGTTCGCCACGTTCTCGGTGAGGGTCGCCGGCTGGTTCGAGTTGTACCAACTGTTCCGTTCGCCGACCACGCCGTGGCTCACCGTCAGGTTCCGGAAGAGATCCACGAGCTGCGTGCTTCCCTGCTGCTCCAGCGTCTCGCGGCTGACCACGGTGACGGCGTGGGGCATGTTGATGGCGGGCGCCTCGATGGCGGTGCCGGTCACCGAGACGGTGACCTCCTCGAAGAGCCCGCCGAGCTGCAGCTCCGCGTCGACCGTGAGGGTGTCCCCCGCGGCCACTTCCACCTCGCGCTCGAGCTGCTCGAATCCCGCCAGGCTGAAGGTGAGGAGGTAGTCGCCGGGGGGTAGCTCCGCGGCCGCGAACTCCCCGCGGCGGTCGGTGACGACCACCCGCGGACCGGGCAGCGTCGGCCCCGACACCTCGACGGTCACCCCCGGAAGCGCTCCGCCGCCGAAGTCGGTCACCGTGCCCGAAATGCCACCGTCCTGCGCGGCGGCGAACCACGGCGCCCACAGGAGCCCCACGATCAGGAATGTCGCTGTTCGCACGCTGTCACCTCCCCGTAACGGCGCGTACCCGGGGGAGTATGACCGAAGCGGCATTCGGCGGCGTCCGGGCGTGCCGCGCCCGACACGGCGCCGGCCCGCTCCCTCGATCTGAGTTAGGCTCGCTCGCGTCACGGTGAGGGACGGCGCGGAGGGGACCGAACTCTGGCGGTTCGCCACCGCCGCCGGCGGCGCGGTGTGCGCCGCCGGCATTTCCCTGGCCGGACTTCCTCTCGGCGGCGGGTTGCTCGGTTTCACCATCTTCACGGGGGTGGTCGGGTTCGCCGCCCGGGAGCCCGCGCCCCGGCCGCTCGGGCCGGCGAACCGGCTGACCCTCGTCCGGCTGGCGGCCCTCGCGGCGGTCGCCGGCTGGGGGCTCGCCGCGGCGCTGTCTTCCGGGGCCGCGCCGGCGCTCGCCGGCTGGATGCCCTGCCTGGTCTACGCGGCGGCCGCGCTGGGCGACTATGCCGACGGCGCCATCGCCCGGCGGACCCGTACGACGAGCGCGTTCGGCGCCCGCCTCGACGCCGAGGCCGATGCGCTGGGCCTGGCCGCGGCCGGCGGCATCGCGGTCTTCGCCGCCGGAACGCTGCCCGCCTGGTATCTGCTCGCCGCCTTCGGGCGCTACCTGTTCGGCGCCGCCCTGTTCGTGGAGGCGCGCCTCGGCCGCCGTCTGCGCGACCTTCCGCCGAGCCCGTTCCGGCGTCGCCTCGCCGGCTTCCAGATGGGGCTCGTCGCGGTGTGCCTCGCCCCCTTCATCGAGCCCGAGTGGGCGCCGCCCGCGACGATGGCGCTCGGGATGCCGTTTCTGCTCGGGTTCGGCCGCGACTACCTGATCCGGAGCGGCCGGCTCGATCCGGAAAGCGCCGGATCGCGTCTCCTGACGCGCCGCCTCGAGCGCCTGCGCCGGCCGGCGAGCCGCCTGGCCGTCGCGGCGGCCATCGCTCTCGGCGTCCTCAAGGCGGCCGGGCTGGCCGTCGGGTCGTGGGGGCTGGCGGCGTTCTTCTTCGGCTGGCTGGTTCGGCCGGGGAGACGCGAGGCTGCTAGGATCGGCCAAACCCAGTCTGGATGACGCTGGCTCTTTGACGGAGGTGACAATGGAGTCCGGAGGCTCGACCGGCGCGGCGGCGTCCCGGACGGTTCTCGTGGAGCCGTCGCTCGGGAACGCGCTCCCCTATTTCGCTCCGCTGCTGATCTTCCCGCTGGTCGTGCTGGCGGCGCTGAACGGCGGCTGGTGGTTCGCGGGCCCCTTCGTCTTCCTCGCGCTCGCCGACAAGTTCGACCAGATGTTCGGCATGCAGGAGCGGAACATGGACCCGGACAAGACGCCGGAGAGCCGCCTGTTCGTCTACAAGCTGTCCGCCTGGTCGTGGGCCGTGCTGTGGCCGGTGGTCTTCGCGTTCGGGCTATGGCAGATGCTGGTGGCCGGACACCTCGCCGCCTGGGAAATCGCCCTGCTGGCCGTCGTCCTGGTCCTGGTCGGGCAGACGGTCTTCGTGGTCGGCCACGAGCTGGTCCACCGCCGCTCCTCCTGGGAGCGCCACCTCGGCGAATTCGTCCTGGCGTCCGCCTCCTACCCGCACTACGCGACGGAGCACGTCTACATCCATCACCCCATGGTCTGCACCCCGGCGGATCCCGGGTCCGCGCCGAAGGGGATGAGCTTCTGGCGGTATCTGCCCCGGGAGGTCGCGAGCAATCTGACCGGAGCCTGGCGTTTCGAGAAGAAGCGCCTGGCGCGCAGCCGCCTGCCGGTCTGGCACTACTCGAACCCCTTCTGGCGGTACGTCCTGTTCGCCGGCGCCTGGTATGCCCTCATCTACGTGCTGGGGGGCCCCTGGGCCGTGCTCATCTACCTGGTGTTGTGCTCCAGCGTGGTCTTCTCCATGAAGATCAGCAACTACGTCCAGCACTACGGGCTGCGGCGCGTCCGTCTGCCCAGCGGCCGGTTCGAGCGCGTCCTGCCGCGCCACGCCTGGAGCGCGGACTACAAGTTCACCAACTGGCTCTACTACAACATGCAGCGGCACGCCGACCACCACGCGGCCTCCAACCGGCGCTATCCACTGCTGCAGCACTACGGCAGGGAGGAGTCGCCGCAGCTCCCGGACCGCTACTCCCAGATGAACGGTCTGGCCCTCTTCCCGAGCCGCTGGTTCAAGCTCATGGACCCGCTGCTCGACCGGCAGCGCGCCTACTTCTATCCCGACATCGAGGACTGGCGCGCCTACGACAGCCCGGCGTTCGCGGCCCGCCCGGAGGCGTTCGACGCCATCGCCGAGATCATCGCCGGCGCTCCCCGGCTCGCTTCCTGGATGAACCGGACGCCGGAACTGCTCGACAGCCTCGGGACCAGGGAGTTCACCGACCTGGATCTGCCCGACGGCTTCGGTGTGGACGCCGAGTTCGAGAAGATCGCGCGCCGCGGGCTGGTCCGGCTCTACTGGACGCACGAACTCGGCGCCGACGAGATGAAGGAACAGCTGGCGGCCACCCACACCCAGAATGCGGGCGAGGCGGTCGGGGTGGCGCGGGAGTGGTCCAACGGGAAGCTCTTCCAGCTCGGCGTCCACCTGGCGCGCGGCAACCTGACGCCGGCGGAGGTGGGCACGGTGGCGTCCCGGGTGGCCGAAGCCTCGATCTCAGCGGTGCTGGCGGCGGTCTGCGACGACTTCGCCGAACGGAGTTCCCCGGACCCCGGGAGCTCGGTCTGCGCGGTCCTCTTCGGCGACCTTGCCAGCGGCGACCGGTTCCTGGGAGCGGAGCTCGACATCCTGCTCCTGTACGACGGGGGGCCGCCGGAGTACTTCGACGCGCTCTACCACCGGTCCCGGAACGCGCTGCGGGCGCTCTCGCGCGACAACCTGTTGTTGGCGCCGATCCCCCGCGTGACTCCGCTGCACCGCGTGCGCGCGTTCTCGGGTTTTCGGGACTACCACCGCGACGTGGGCCCCGGGGAGGAACTCCTCCAGTTGACTCGGGCGCGCGCCGTCTTTCAGTCGGGCCGTTCCGACCTCGCGGGGCGGTTCGAAGCGCTACGGCGTGAAATCCTGGCCGAGAGCCCCGCTCGCCGGACGATGATGTCCCACCTGGCCGGGGAGGCCTACGGCGCGGCCGAGCCCGGGCTCAGGTCCCTCGACGACATGCCGGGCGGTTTCCGGGACGTCGAACGCGCGGCCCGCTACCTCCAACTGAAGCACGCCGGACCGGATACGGACCTCTTCGCCCTCGACGCGGGTTCGGTGCTCGAGTCCGCCGCCGACCACGGACTGGTTCCGGAACCCTGCGGCGCCCGGCTGGCCGCCGCCGCCAAGCAGTGGCGGAATCTCCGGGGCATCCTGCAACTCGTGCTGGAGGAAGGCGCAACGGCCGCGGAGGCGCCGGGCGAGGTCAAGGCCGCCATCGCGGCCGCGGGGAAGGCGGACGACTTCGACGCGCTGACCGCCCGGATTCCCGAGGTCGCGGCGCTCGCCGCGGCGGACATTGGGGAGATCGAGGGCATGACGCCGCCGCTGCCGCTCGCCACGGGCGCGCCAGGCGGGGAGGCGAAGACGGTCGCACCCGACAGGCATCACTGATCCGGGGGCCGTCCCTCCCGGATGCCCTTCACTCGGCGGAACTGAGGAACTCGACCGCCACGCCGGCGCTCTCGTCCCAGGTCGGATGCACCCGGTGGCGTTGGGCGGCGCGAAGCCCCATCGCCGCCAGCCGGCCGCGATCGGCGGCGAGCGTCTCCAGGCAGGCTGCGATCCGCCGCGAAGCGCTTCCCGGGTCGGCTTCGCGGATCAACCAGCCGGTTTCGTCGTCGCTCACGATTTCCGCCGCGCCGCCCGAGGCGGCGGCCAGCGCGGGTAGGCCGAAGGCGAATCCCTCCAGATAGCCGATCCCGAACCCTTCGTGGGTGGAGGGCACGGCGAGAACGGTGCTGTCCCGCAGCAATCCGGAAAGCGCCGCCGGTCCCAGCGCGCCGCGGAAGCGGACCCGGTCCGCCAGGTCCGGAGCGGCGGCGCGCCGGCGCACCGCGGCGGCGTAGGCCGGGTCGGGGTCTTCGCGCCCCGCGACCGTGAGGGTCCAGGCGGGGGCCGCGGCCAGCCCCTCGAGCAGTTCCAGGAGCCGCTTGCGGGGAATCAGGTTGCCCACGTGGGCGACCCGCAGAGGGCCCCGGGCGCGCGCCCGGATCTCCTCCGGGCCGGGAAGGGGAGGAAGGGGGGCTCCCGCGAGACGGTCCCGGCCGGGCGGGGCGACGGCGGCCGGCAGCTCGCGTCCGGCGAGCTTCCGGGCTGCGTCCACGCTGGCCCGGCTGGGAGACAGGATCCCGTCCACGCCGCGGAGGTAGGCGCGTTCCTCTCCGCGCAGCCGCGCCAGTTCCGCCTCTCCGCGTTCGGGCTCGGAGCTTTGCGGGTGGTGGACAAGCGCCACGAGGCGCGGCCGGCGGCCGCGCCAGTGGGTGTTTCGCCGCCGGAAATCGCGGTGGAGCAGTGCGTCCTGCACGACGACGTCGGCCCGGGCGCTGGCCGTGGGCGTCTCCGACCCGTCGCCGGTGAATTCCCGGACCGTCACCTCGTGGCCCCGGCGCCGCAGCGTTTCCACTAGGATCCGGTCGTAGAGGTTCCCGCCGGTGAGCGGGGCGAGCGGCGGTCCCCACAGCTCGATGCGGAGCGGCATGATGGTTCGGGAGTATTTCTGGTTTCCTGCCGGCGCCGCCCCCATAATCCCTGGCAGACCCTTCCGCGGGAGCGTTGCCCATGAGACGAGACCGATCCCGCTCCGGAATCCGGAGCATCCTGAGTGCCGCCCTGCTGCTGCCGACGGGGCTTGCGTGCGCTCCCGAGCCGACGGTGCGGGACGCGGACCTCGCGATCGTGTCGGCGACCGTCCTTCCCATGGACAGCGAGCAGACGCTGCCCGACCACACCGTGGTCGTGAAGGACGGGCGCATCGCGGCGGTGCTGCCCGCGGCCGAGGTCACCCTCGGGGAGGCGACCACGGTCGTCGCCGGGGAAGGCCGCTTCCTGATCCCGGGACTCGCCGAGATGCACGGCCATCTGCCCGGCGCCAACAGCCCGCCGGCGCTCACCGAGGACGTGTTGAGGATGTACGTGGCGAACGGCGTGACCACCGTTCGCGGGATGCAGGGGCACGCGAGCCAGCTCGCGCTCCGGGACCGGATCGACTCGGGCGAGCTGATCGGCCCCCGGCTGATCGTGGGCAGTCCCTCGATGAGCGGGCGGATCGAGACCCCGGAGGAGGCGGTGCGGCTGGTCCGGGAGTACCACGAAGCCGGGTTCGACCTCCTGAAGGTCCACGAGGGGCTTTCGCCCGAGACCTACGCCGCGCTCGCCGCGGAAGCGCGGAGTCTCGGGATTCCGTTCGCCGGGCACGTGGCGGACGAGGTGGGGCTCTTCGCCGCGCTCGAGGGCGGCCATGACACCGTGGACCACCTCGACAACTTCGTGGAGGCGCTGATTCCCGAGGAAGCCCGGGAAGAGATGGAGGCGCTCCGCGGGATCGCCGGGCTCTCGGAACTGGTGGATCTCGAACGGATGCCCGGGGTCATCGAGGCGATCGAGGCGAGCGGGACGGGAGTCGTGCCCACCATGGTCCTCTGGGAGTCGGGCATCCTCCCGACCCGGCCGTCGTCCGAACTGAAGGCCGAGCGGCCCGAGATCCGCTACATGCCCGGGGAGACCGTCGCCCGCTGGACGGAGGCGGTGGACTCCGGGCTCGAGCGCTACGGGGCGGAGAACACCGCGCGGATCGCCGCGCTCCGGCGGCAGATCCTGGGTGCCCTGAACGACGCGGGCGCGAACATCCTGCTCGGCACCGACTCGCCGCAGATCTTCAGCGTCCCCGGCTTCTCGATCCACGCCGAGGCGGTCTCGTACGTCGAGGCCGGGATGACTCCCTACGAAGTGCTCGAGTCCGGCACCCGGAAGGTGGCGGAACACGTCGCCCGCGGCGGCCGCCTCGCTGCGGACTTCGGCGTCATCGCCCCCGGAAACCGGGCCGATCTGGTCCTGCTCGACGCGAACCCGCTTGAAGACATCGCGGCGACGCGCGCGATTCGAGGAGTCGTTGCCGGCGGCCGCTACCTGAGCGCCGCCGGGATCGCCGAGGCGCTCGAGGCCATCGCGGCGCGGCGCGCCGCCGGGGAATAGGGAAGCGCGGCGCCGGCGATCCCCGGCGGGCCGGAGGCGTCGAACCGGGGGCGGCATTCGGGGGCTTCGGCGGGATCGTCCGGCGGCTGCCGAACCGGAATCCGAACCCAAACCGCCAACGAGGACTTACCATTCGTGCATCTTCCTGGTTCCTGCCAGGTCGGGACGGGTACGCAGGACCGTGTTCAACAATCCATTTGACTCCTTTCACAACACTGTCGCCGAAGCGAAGGAAGAACGCGAACAGCTCGACCGGCTGCTGACGGTCTCCACGCCGCGGGAGCGTCGCCTGGTCGCCGCCATCGCGCTGTTGCTGGCCGTCCTCGGCGCGTGGTTCCTGCTGGGCGACGTGGGCCGCAGCCTCGCGGTGGACGGCGTCCTGGTGGAGCCCGGCCGGAACCTGCCCGCGGGCCGCCGCTCGGTGCAGGCGCTCGTCCGGCTCGACCCCGGCGTGGCGCCGCACATCAAGGCCGGGATGGCGGCGGCGGTCGAGCTGCACCTCGCGGACGGGGAGGCCGAGACCCTCGACGGAGAACT
>CAYUVU010000404.1:0-10732 GCA_964448205.1 uncultured Acidobacteriota bacterium | reverse complement strand
AAGCGGGGCGAGAGTTCGAGCCCCGCGGAGACCCCTTGAGCACGAGGAACGGAGTCGGCGCCAGCCGATCTCCATTCCTCGTAGCTCGGGAATGCCGCGTGACTTTGTCCACAGGCTGCTAAGCCCGGGCCGCAGCCGCGCTCTTTTCGAGCCGGCCGAACAGCAGCGAAAGGAAGGAACACAGGCAGAAGTACAACCCGGCGACCGTGATCCACACCTCGAAGACGCGGGTCGTCGAAACCGCGGTCTCCATCGCCAGGAAGGTGAGTTCCTGGATCGAGATGAGGGAGAGGATCGACGAGTCCTTGACGAGCGTGATGAACTGGCCGGCGAGGGGGGGAATCACCCGCCGGAGCGCCTGCGGCAGGATCACCCGCCGCCAGAGCTCCCAGCGCGAGAGCCCGATGCTGAGGCCCGCTTCCGTCTGCGTCTTCGGGATGGACTGGATCCCGGCGCGCACGATCTCGGTCATGTAGGCGCCCTGGAACATGGCGAGACAGATGACGCCGGAAATGACGTTCGGGACCAGGGCGGCCGGCCCGAACACCAGTTCGAGGGACCGGAGGGCGGCGGGGGAAGCGCGCCGCACGAAGTCCTCCACCCCCAGGACCGGCATGATCTGGCTGCTGATGAAGAAGTAGAAGATGAAGATGAAGACGAGCGGCGGGATGTTCCGGATCAGCTCGACGTAGGTCCGGCTCAGGAGCCGCGGGAACAGGCGCCCCGCGGTCCGCAGGACGCCGAAGACGGCGCCGAACAGCGCCGCCGGGATCATGCTCAGGACCGCGAGGCGGATCGTCGTGAAGAAACCCTGCATCAGCAGGTTCGGGACCCAGCGCCCGGCCTCTTCGTCCCACCGGAAGAGGGAATTCGGGATGGCGCTCCAGTCCCAGCGGTACTCGAGAACGGCATCGACCCGGTGGAAGACGTACCCCACGGCCACGACGACCGCGGTCAGGACCGCGGCGTCCACCCATCCCAGGCGCGCCCGCCGGCTTCCGGGAATCACTGCGGCGGCGTACTCCCGGGACGCACCTCGTCGATCCAGTTGGTGGTCTTGAACCAGTAGTCGTAGCGCTCCGGCAGCCAGCCGCTCGTGGTGTTGACCCGGATCCAGTTGGAGAAGAAGTTCAGCGCGTCCGGGTCGCCCTTGCGCAGTCCGAACGCCTCGTCGCCCTGCGAGAGGTTGTCGGTCGTCGGGAGAAAGAGCAGTTCGGGATTGCGCCCGGCCCATTCCACCGGTTTCGGGTACGACGACAGGACGGCGTGGGCGTTGCCGTTCAGCACCTCCTGAAGCGCCTGGAGGTCGTCGTCGAACCGCCGCACCGTCGCCGTCGGGAACAGCCGGTCCGCGTCGTTGCACGAGGTGGCCCCGCGCCGGCAGGTGAGGGTCACCGTTTCGCCGTCGTAGCCGTCCGGCCACGCCAGGTGCGCCGCCAGGTCCCGGCTGGCGGCGATCCCCATGCCGGAGTGCGCGTAGGGAATGGTGAAGTTGATGGTGAGGTTCCGCTGCGGACGGATGCTCATGCCGCCGATGATCACGTCGAACTTGCCCGCCAGCAGGGCCGGGATGATCCCGTCCCAGGAGGTCGGGACGAACTCGATGCCGACCCCCATGTCCTCGGCCAGCCTGGTGGCGACGTCCACCTCGAATCCGACGAGCTCGCCGTTCCGGTCGCGCATCGCCCACGGTTCGAAGGTCGAGACGCCGACCTTGAGGGCGCCGCGCCGCTGGATCGTCTCGATGACGCTCTCGGCGGCGGGCTGCTGTCCGGCGCAGCGCACCTGGAACCCGGCGGCCGCGCCGAGCGCCAGGAGCGCCGCCAGCGTCCTGCCCGATCGCGGGCGGTTGAGCCTCATGCTCTTCTCCTTCGCTTCGGTGCGGAACCGGGCCGGGGAAATCACGCCCGTACGTGGTGTTCCAGCCGGTTCGCGGCCACGGAGAGGGCCACCGTGAACGCCAGGTAGATGGCGGCGACCGTGATCCAGATCTCGAAGCTCAGGAACGTCTCCGCGATGATGTTCCGCGCCTCGGTGGTGAGGTCGAACACCGCGATCACGCTCACGATCGCCGAGTTCCGGACCAGGGAGATCACGATCCCGGTGAGGGGCGGCAGCATCAGGGGAACCGCCTGCGGCAGGACGACCGCGCGGTACAGCTGCCGCCGGCTCAGGCCGAGACTCGCACCCGCCTCCCACTGCCCCCGGCGGACGGAGAGGATGCCCGCCCGGATCACTTCGCCGGCGAACGCGCCCTCGAAGATCGACAGCGCCAGGACCCCGACCCAGAACCGGTCGAGGCCCAGGATCGGGCCCAGGACGAAGTAGAACAGGTAGACCTGAATCAGCAGCGGGGTGCTGCGCACGGCCTCCACATAGACCTTCGCGACCATGCGTCCCGAGAGCGAGTCCGAAAGCCGCAGCAGCGCGGCCGCGAGTCCGATCGCGAGGGTGACGAGGACGCTCCAGCCGGTCAGTTCCAGGGTGACGAGGAGGCCGCGCGCCAGCGGGCCCCAGAGCAGTTCCCCTTCGACGATCCGGACGAGAACCTCGGGAACCCGGTACCACTGCCAGTTGTAGCCCATGCCGACGGCGCCCGAGACCACCAGCCCGAGCAGGGCGGCAACGAACGCGCCGAACTGGAAAACCTCGAACCAGTCCGCATTCCACCAGCGGACGTTCCGGCGGACCTCGGGCGGCGGACGGGAGGCGGCGAGCGGGCTGTCCATCGGCGGTTCCAGCGGGGAGTTCTAGCCGGAAATCGCCGACTCGCGACCGGTTGACTTCGATGTCGCGAACGTGGTATCCAGGTACGGTCGCGTGTGGTTCGCACGAAGGAAGGACGGCACGTAAACCGAAGCGAGACGGACTCTTGGAGGGACCGCCATGGTGAACAGAATACTCGTCGGCGCAGGCACGCTGGTCGGGCTCGCGATGGGCTTCGCACCCGGCACGGTTCCGATGGACGGGCTCCTGATGGTGCTCATCGGCATCGTCTATTTCGTAATGAACGTGGATGCCGAGGACCCGACGGTGGCGCTCGTCATGGCCATCGCCGTGGGCGGCATGACCGCGTCGGATGTGCTGCATCACATCCCGGCGGTCGGCATGCAGATCGACGGTGCGTTCGACGCCCTGGCCATCGCGCTGTGGGCCGGCGTGGCGACGGTTGCCGCGACCCGGATCTTCAACCGCGTCAAGGGCTGATTCCCGGTTGGGGGACGACTTCCTGACCGTCCCCTGAAGCCGCCGGCGGCGGGAGCCGGTTGCCGGTGCGCCCGGCGCCGGCCCCCGGCGGTGGCGCGGGCCGGGCGCGGGGGCGGCCATAATTCGCGCCATGAGCGAACTGGCCAGCAAGACCTGTGTTCCGTGCCGGGGCGGCGTGCCGCCCATGGATGCCCGTGAGGCCGAGCGCTATCTCGCCCAGGTCGAAGGCTGGGGACATAGCGGCCACCGCCGCATCTCGCGCACCTTCGTGTTCCCTGATTTCGCCGGGGCGCTCGACTTCGCGAACCGGGTGGGGCAGATCGCCGAAGCGGAGGGGCACCACCCCGACCTGCTGGTCGCCTGGGGACGGGTCGAGGTCACCATCTGGACCCACAAGGTCAACGGGCTGACCGAAAGCGATTTCATCCTCGCCGCCAAGATCGATCAGCTCGCCTGAACCGGGACACGGGACCCGTTTCCGGGTCCTCGCGGCATGCGTGTGGGGTTGACTTTCGACCCCCGAAAGTGGTACTCACGCGGGACTGCGTGTCTGCCTGGAAGGAAGGGACGGCACGTGTGGAAGCAACAGACGGATTGGAGGACAAAATGGCAAACAGAGTTCTTGTCGGAGTGGCGGCGCTACTCGCGGTTCTGGAGGGCTTCGCGCCCGGCATGGTCCCCATGGCGGGACTCGTGATCGTCCTGGCCGGCGTCGTGTACGGAGCGATGGCGGTGGACGCCGAGGACGCCACGGCCTACCTGGTGGTGGCTCTCGGGGCGAGCGGCGCGGCGGGGGCGGATGTGCTCAACCACATTCCGGCCATCGGTATGCAGCTCGACGCGATCCTCGGCGGCCTCAGCATGGCCCTTTGGGGCGGTGCGGCCACCGTGGTCATCATGCGGACGGTGAACCGGCTCAAGGGCTGATCGCAACGACGGCGGTGGAGACGCCGCCAACCGCGGGTGAGGGCCGCCGCCGGCCGCACCCGGCCCGGGACCTGATCCCGGGCGCGCGGCGGTACGGCCGGTAGGCCTGTAGCCGCCGGACGCCCGGCGCTCCCGGCCGGCGTTCCTCGGGCGGCGGTGCGCCCGCCCGGCGCGGCGCGCGCCGGAATTCCGGCCGCCGGGAGATAATCGCCGGCGTGAGCGCCAGCCGGACCGACCCGCTTCCGCCATCGGCGGCGGGTCCTTCGCCCGCCGCCGGCGCATGAGCGTTTCGCGCCCGCGGATCCCGGACCCCGGCGTGAATCCGGCCGCGCACCTGAGCCCGGCCGAGTTCGTCGAGAACGGGCGGGCGGTGCTCGACTGGCTGGCCCGCTACTGGAGCCACATCGAGGACTATCCGGTCCTGTCCCGCGTCCGGCCGGGCGAGACCCGCGCCCGCCTTCCGGCGGCGGCCCCGGAGACCGGCGAGCCCTTCGACGAGGTGATGCGGGATCTGGACCGCATCGTGGTGCCCGGCCTGACCCACTGGCAGTCGCCGAGTTTCTTCGCCTTCTTCCCCTCCAACAGCTCGGGGCCCTCGGTGCTCGGGGAACTCCTGGCCGCCGGACTGGGCGTGCAGGGGATGCTCTGGGCGACGAGCCCGGCCTGCACCGAGCTCGAGACCCACGTCCTCGACTGGCTGGTGGACCTGATGGGGCTGCCCGCGGACTTCCGTTCGGACGGCCCGGGCGGCGGGGTCATCCAGGACACCGCGTCCTCGGCCACGCTGACCGCGCTGCTGGCCGCCCGCGAGCGCGCCACCGGTTTCGAGTCCAACCGGATCGGGGTGCGCGCGCCGCTCGTCGCCTACGGGTCCGAGGAGTCGCACTCTTCGCTGCTCAAGGCGGTGCGCATCGCCGGACTGGGCGGCGACAACCTGCGTTCCATCCCGGCGGACCCGGCCACCCGCGCCGCCCGGCCGGAGGCGTTTGGCGCCCTGGTGCGGGAAGACCTCGCGGCGGGCCGCATTCCCTGCTTCGCGGCCGTCACTCTCGGGACGACCTCCACCGGGGCGTTCGACCCGCTCGTGGAGATGGGACGGATCGCGCGGGAGCACGGGGTCTGGGTCCACGTGGACGCCGCGATGTCCGGGACCGCGTTCCTCTGTCCGGAGTTCCGCCATCTGCAGGCCGGCCTGGAATTCGCCGATTCCTACTGCTTCAACCCGCACAAGTGGATGTTCACGAACTTCGACTGCGACGCCTTCTGGGTGCGGGACCGCCGGGCGCTGGTCGAGACCCTCTCGGTGACTCCCGAATACCTGAGGAACCGCGCTTCCGACGCCGGGGAGGTCCTGGATTACCGCGACTGGCACATCCCGCTGGGCCGCCGGTTCCGCGCGCTCAAGCTGTGGCTGGTGCTGCGCCACTACGGCGCGGCGGGACTGCGGGACCTCATCCGCGAGCACGTCGCGCTGGGCCAGGAGTTTCGCGAATGGGTCGAGGAGGCCGACGACTTCGAGGTCCTCACCCCGGCTCCCCTGAACCACGTCACCTTCCGCTACCGCCGGCCCGGGGCCTCGCCCGACGATCTCAACCGGAGGCTGCTCGATGTCCTGAACGAGTCCGGACGGCTCTACCTGACGCACACCCGCGTCCCGGCCGGGGTCGCTCTCCGCATGGTGGTGGCCCAGACCCACACGACGCGGTCGCACGTCCGGCAGGCCTGGGACCGCATCACCCGCACCGCGCGCGGGCTGCCCTGACCGGCCGGCCCGCGGCCCTCAGTCGGCGCGTTCCGGCGCGTCCACCTCGACCGTGACGATGTCGGCGTCGTGATACTGCTGGTGGCGGACCGAGGACGACAGGTGCCGGAGGAGTCTCAGGGACACCTCCCGCTCCGCCGAGGCCTCTTCGACGCGGGCGCCCAGCAGCGCCATCCGGTCCTGGACGTTGTCGGACCCGGCCGACGCCACGAATTCCAGCGTGGCCCCGGCGCCCCGGCGGCGGGCCGTCACCCGCAGCCGCCGGGAAGCCGGCCGGCCGGCGGACTCGTCGGGTGAGAGGAGGGTCAGCAGCGCCTCTTCGCCCACCGCCGCCAGACGCTCGGCCATCGGTTTCCCGAAGCCGCTGCGCGACGCGAATCCCGCCAGGAACTCATGGAGACCCTTCCCCGCCGACAGGCCGAGATCGGTCCGCAACCGGCTGGGCCGGGGTTCGGTCAGCAGCACGAACCCGGTGAGGAGGATCGCGACGAGGCCGCCGGAGGTCATTCCGTTGCTCAGCAGGCCGCCCGCGAAGTCCCGGACGAGTTCGGGGAAGATGAGGTCGTACTGGAACCCGAGCCCGATCCAGAAGGACAGCCCGACGATGAGCCCCTTGCGGTGGTCGAACCCGTCGGTCAGGAGAAGTTTCAGGCCGACGGCGAACAGGATCGCCATGAGGACGGCGATATAGGCGCCGAGCACGGCGCCGGGCACCGAGAGGATCAGGGTCAGGGCCTTGGGCATGAACGCGAAGGCCGCGAGCACGGCCCCCATCGCGAACCCGACGGCGCGGGATGCGACTCCGGTGATCTGGATCACCGACGCCCCGGTCGAGAGACTCGACATGGAGATGCCCCCGGAGAGACCGGCGAGCAGGCTGCTCACGCCGCTCGTCGCGACCGCGTTCTGCACCGAGCGGTAGTCCACGGCCCGCCGCCGGCGCCACGACACGTTCTGGCTCGCGAGAACACCGCTGATGGCCTGCATGGTGGTCACCAGAGTCACGAACCCGAACGCCGGCAGCAGCGCCCAGTAGGTCGAGCCGAGCGTCAGGTCCAGCCCGGGCCAGTGGGGCTCGGGAAGGGAGACCCAGGCCGCTTCGGCCAGCCGTGCGGTGTCGTAGAGGCCGAACGGCGCCGCGACCGCCGCCCCCGCGATCACCCCGGCGATGGGCGCCCAGAGCCGCCAGGCGCCGGTCGCCTTGAGGGAGACCGCGCCGATCACGAAGACCGTGGTGAGCGCCGCCAGGGGCGCCGCCGCCGGCGAAACGCCCTCGGGAACGTCGTCCAGCATTCCGTAGATCACCGGCATGACGTTGACCACGATGAGGAGCACGACCGTCGCCGACACCGTGGGGGTGAGGATCCGGCGCAGCCAGGAGAGCCGGAGGGAGAGCAGCACCTGCAGCAGGCCGGCGCTGACGACCAGGGCGGCGAGGAGGGCCGGACCGCCCGAGCGGAGCGCATCGGCGGCGACCGCGATGGCGGCCGCGGACACCGAGGGAGCGAGGATGAACCCGGCGCCGATCCGCCCGAAACGCGCGGCCTGGAGAGCGGCGGTGAGACCGCAGACCAGCAGCGAGACGAAGACCACCCAGGTCAGCAGTCCGTCGCCGGCGCCGGCGGCGCGGAACGCGACGGTGGGAACCAGGATCGCCACGAACAGCGGGGTGACCGCGATCTGCAGGCCGAGGCCCAGCACCACCGGCAGGGGTGGGCGTTCTCCGGGTTCGAAGCGGAGGGGCCGGCTGCCTTCCGGGGACATTCCCTCCGAAGATAGCCGAACCGGCGGTCAACACCACCCGGGGGTGGTCAGAGGTGGTGGTGGGCGTTCAGAGGTCGAGGCCGTGGGCGATCGTGGTGAGCTGCATGTTCTCGGTGCCCTCGTAGATCGTCCCCGCCTTGGCGTCCCGCCAGAGCTTCTCCGCGAGGCAGTCGGTTGTGTATCCGGCGCCGCCGTGGATCTCGATCCCGAGCGAGGTCACCGACTCCGCCATCCGCTGGGCCGTCAGCTTGGCCATCGCCGCCGCGTAGCGCGTCTCGTTCCCCTGGTCCGCCAGCCGGGCCGCGTTCCAGGTCAGAAGACGCGCCGTCTCCACCTGCATGGCGGCGTCCGCCAGCGCGAAGGCGACCGACTGGTTCCTGCCGATCCGGCGGCCGAACGCTTCCCGCTGTTTCGCGTAGGCGATGGCCAGGTCCAGGGCCGCCTGTCCGATGCCGACAAGCTGGGCGGCGATCCCGATCCTCCCCTCGTTGAGGAGCGCCATGGCGAGCCGCCGTCCCTTGCCGACTTCGCCCAGGACGTCGTCGTCGGCGACAAAGCAGTCCTTGAGGAACAGTGGCGTCGTGCTCGAGGCCTTGAGGCCGACCTTCGCTTCGGGCGGACCCACGGTCAGCCCGGAACTCGCGCGGTCCACGAGGAAGGCGGTGATCCCGTCGCGGGGGTTGCCCCCGGCTTCCGGAACGAGCCGCGCGAAGAGCAGGTAGAGCCCCGCCTCCCGGCCCCCCGACACCCAGGCCTTCGAACCGTTGAGCGAGAACCCCCCTTCCACGGGCGTCGCGGTCGTTCTGAGCGCAAAGGCGTCGCTCCCGGCGTGCGCTTCCGACAGCGAGAAGGCGCCGATCCGTTCCGCCGCCAGTTGCGGGAGCAGCCGGAAGCGCTGGCTCCGGGAGCCGAACCGGTTGACCGCTCCGGTAGCGAGGGTGTTGTGCACGTCCACGAGGAGCGCGACCGCGGCGTCGGCGCGCGCGAGCGCCTCTACCGTGAGCACCACGTCGAAGAAGTTCTGCCCGCTCCCCCCGAACTGCTCGGGAACCACCACTCCGAAGAACCCGTAGCGCGCCAGCGTCTTCACCAGCTCGGGCGGGATCCGGCCTTCCTCTTCCATCTGCCGGGTCAACGGCGCCACTTCCGCCATGGCCACCTGGTGCACGGCTCCGAAGTGCAGGCGTTCGTCCTCCGAGAGGACGCTCAGGGGGTTGGTGTCGCGACTCGCCGGCAGCGGCTCGACCTGGGCGAGCGGGCTCTGCAACACCTGGACGGACATGGCTTACCGCAGACTATCGCGGCGTACCCCCGGGCTCGGGGGGCTTCAGTATTCGGCGAGGTCCCGGATGGCGGCGAGCAGGTCTTCCGCCTGTGGCAGGGTCCCGGCTTCGACGTCCGGGTTGTAGGAGACCCAGGTGTCCCTGGCCGCGACGCGGCGGACCGGAGCGTCGAGGTCCTCGAACAGCTCGTCCGCGATACGGGCCGCGATTTCCGCACCGTAGCCGAAGCTGCGGGTGTCCTCGTAGGCCACCAGAACGCGGCTCGTGCGGCCCACGCTCTCGCGAATCGCCTCCCAGTCGTAGGGGGCCAGGGAACGGAGATCCAGGATTTCCACCGAGATCCCGTCGGCGGCCGCCTTCCTGGCGGCGAGCTCGGCCCGGTGGACGAGCGCCCCGAAGGTGACCAGCGTGACGTCCTCGCCGGCCCGTACGGTCTTCGCCTTCCCGAAGGGGATCATGAACTCGGGTCCGGGATCGGGGCTCTTGTTGTAGGTCTGCCGGTAGAGGTGCTTGTGCTCGAGGAAGATGACCGGGTCTTCGCAGCGGATCGCGGTGCGAAGCAGCCCCGCCGCGTCGAGCGCGGTGGCGGGCTGGACCACCCGCAGCCCCGGCAGGTGCGTGAACAGCACTTCGGCGGACTGGCTGTGGTAGACGGCGCCGCCGGTCAGATAGCCGCCGGTCGGCACCCGCACGACGAGCGGAGCGCTGTAGTTGCTGTTCGCGCGCCAGCGGAGACTGGCGAGTTCGCTCCGGATCTGCATGTAGGCGGGCCAGATGTAGTCGAGGAACTGGATTTCGGCGACCGGGCGCAGGCCGCGGACCGCCATGCCGAGGCCGAGTCCCACGATGGTGGCCTCGGCGAGGGGACTGTTGAAGACCCGCTCCGATCCGAACTCGCGCTGGAGTCCGTGGCTCACCTTGAAGACGCCGCCCTTGCCCTTGACCTCCCTGAGGTTCGCCTCGCGGCTCGCGTCCGCCACGTCCTGGCCGAACACGACGATCCGGGGGTCGCGGGCCATCTCCGAGCGGAGGGTGGCGTTGATCAGATCCACCATCGTGCCCGGCTTCGCGTCCGGCTCGAAAGCCGGTTCGGTCTCGAAATCGGGGGAACAGGGGTCCACGTCGGGGCTGTACAGGTGGTCGCAGGCAGTGGCCGGGTCGGCCCAGGGCAGGGCAAGGGCGTCGGTGGCCGCCGCCGCCACCTCGGCCTGGGTCCGTTTCCGGAGGCCGTCGAGCTCTTCCCGCGTGGCCGCCCCGGAAGCGGTGAGCCGATCGCGCAGGCGCGCCAGCGGATCGCGGTCCTGATCCGACTCGCGTTCCGCCGCCGTCTTGTAGTCCCGGTCCTCGTCCGAAAGCGAGTGGGGCTGCAGGCGGATCACGCGGGCGTGCACGAGCGCCGGCCCCTCGCCCGAGCGGACGTAGTCGAACGCCTCCTCGAGGGTGCGGTAGGACTCCTCGTAGTCGCAGCCGTCGCACTCGAGGACCTTCAGGTCGGGGAAGCCGCGGGCGAGCGGGGCGATCGAGCCGCCCGCCGTCTGGTGTTCCACCGGTACGGAAATGGCGTATCCGTTGTCCTGGATCAGGAACAGGACCGGCAGCCGGCGGAGCGAGGCACTGTTCAGCGACTCCCAGAACTCTCCCTCGCTGGTGGCGCCGTCGCCGCCGCTCACCAGGACGATCCCGTCGCCGTTCGGGGCTCCGGGAAGCCCGGGGATGCGGTGGCGGCTCAGGTAGCGCTCCGCGTACGCGGTGCCGACCGCGTGCAGGAACTGCGTTCCCACGCAGCTCG
>CAYUVU010000403.1:0-6230 GCA_964448205.1 uncultured Acidobacteriota bacterium | reverse complement strand
GTCGTGGAGGACCCCCTGGAGAACATCGCCGCGATCCAGGACGTGGTGGCGGTGGTTTCGAACGGCCGCCTGGCGGTGAACCGGCTTCCCTTCGAGGTCGTCGAATAGCGGCGGGTCCGGGGTCCCGGCAGACCCCTCCCTCACTCCTTCCGGTACGCCCTCCCGATCCGCACCGGCGGCGTCAACCGCTGGGCCTCGTACGGCGCGGCGTGGATCGCCCGCACGACGTCCATGCCCTCGATCACCCTGCCGAACGCGGCGAACCCCTGTCCGTCAGGGTTCCGCATGCCTCCGAAATCGAGCGACGGCTGGTCCCCGATGCAGATGAAGAAGCTGTCGGTAGCGGTGTCCGGGCCGGTCCGCCCCATCGAAACGGCGCCGTCCACGTGCACGAGTCCGGTCTCGCTGGTCCGCTCCAGCGCGATCGGGGGGAAGCCCTCCGCCTCCGCATCGGGATTTCGGCCGCCCTGGATGACCGCGATCCGGATGGAGTCGTTGGGCTGGTTCTCGGCATGCACCGTGCGGAAGAACGTGCCGCCGTCGTACTGCCCGCCGTCCAGGTAGCGGAGGAAGTTGCTGGCCGTCACGGGAGCCCGGCCGACGTCGACCTCCAGTTCGAAGGCGCCCAGGTCGGTTTCGATGACGACCCGGACGAGGTCCTCGGGTGGTGGCGCGGCGACCGCGGCGCCGCCGGCCCCGAACGCCAGGGGGAGCAGGAGAGCGGCGATCGTCCGTTGCGTTGTGGTGCGAACGAATCTCGGTCGAAGTGTCCGCGCCGGATGAGATCTCCGCATCGGTCTCCCGTCCTTTGCCGGTGTGACCGGCCGGCCCAAGAGTAACGGTCTCGCCGCCCGCTCGCCGGCTGCTTATCCGGGCGCGAGTGCCGGACATCCGGATTGATCGACATACCGGTCGTATTGGGGTATAATGGAGCACATATCGGTCGTTTCGAGTTCACCATGCCGAGTCCGCCACCTTCCCACTCCCGTCTCTCCCGGGAAGCGCTCAGCCTGTTGGGCAAGCGGATCCAACTGGCCCGCAGGGAACGCCGGATGTCCGAGAAGGACCTGGCCGCCCGCGTCGGCATTGCGAGGAGCACGCTGCAGCGGATTGAGCGCGGCGATCCCATGGTCGCGATCGGCCGGGTGTTCGAGGCCGCGGTCATCACCGGGGTGGACCTGTTCGTACCCGAGGCGACCTCGCTGGCGGCCGAAATCCGGAGCACGGAGGAGCGACTGGCCCTGATGCCGGCTTCCGTCCGCGCCAGCCGGCGGGCGGTGCGGGATGACTTCTGACGGCTCGCGGCCGAGCGAGGCCTTCGTCTGGACCTGGTTGGCCGGGAGGACCGCACCCGTGGTCGCGGGACGGCTCGAGGCCGAGAGGGACCGGTTCGTCTTCACGTACGGACGCTCCTATCTCGCCAGGGCGGATGCGATTCCCCTTCACTTGCCCGAACTGCCGCTCCGGACCGGAGTCATCGAACCGGAGCCGCCCCTCCCCGTCGCGAACGCCCTGCGCGATGCGTCTCCCGACGCGTGGGGACGCCGGGTCGTCACCCATCGCCTTGCCGGGAGCGCCGAGCCGGGGCCGGCGCCCGATCTCGACGAACTGACCTTCATGTTGCGATCGGGGTCGGATCGGATCGGCGCGCTCGATTTCCAACCGTCACCCTCGGCGTACGTTGCCCGCGAAACGCCGGACGCGGCGCTCGCCGACCTGCTCACGGCGGCGGAGTGTGTGGACCGGGGCCAGGACCTGCCCCCTCAACTGGCGGACGCGCTGCAGCACGGCTCATCCATCGGAGGAGCGCGTCCCAAGGCGCTCCTTCAGGATGGCGACCGGAAGTACGTGGCCAAGTTCTCCTCATCCACCGATGCCTTCAGCGCCGTCAAGGCGGAGTTCGTCGCCATGCGGCTCGCCCGGTTGGCCGGCCTGAATGTCGCGCCGGTGACTCTGACCCAGACACTTGGCAAAGACGTCCTGCTCGTCGAGCGCTTCGATCGGGAGCTGACCGGCCGGGGCTGGGCCCGGCGCTCTGTTGTCTCCGCCCTCACCCTGCTGGGACTCGACGAGCGGCTGGCCGCCCACGCCTCCTACGAAGAGCTGGCCGACGTCGTCCGGGCGCGGTTCACCGAGCCCCTGGAAACCCTGCGGGAACTCTTCGCCCGGATGACCTTCAACGTTCTGGTGGGGAACACCGACGACCACGCGCGGAACCACGCGGCTTTCTGGGACGGCGCGTGGCACACGCTCACGCCGGCGTACGACATCTGTCCGCAGTCGAGAACGGGCCGGGAAGCATCGCAAGCCATGCGGATCCACGGAAACGGACGGAGGAGCCAGCTCTCGCTCTGTCTGGAGGCAGCGTCCCGGTTTCGCCTCGCCGCACCGGAGGCCCTCGCGATCGTGACGCACCAGGTCAATACGATCCGGGACCACTGGGACGGCCTCTGTGAGGAGGCGAGCCTCGGCGCCGCCGAGCGGCGACTCCTCTGGCGCCGCCAGTTTCTGAACGATCTGGCCTTCGAGGGGCTGGAAGAGCAATTTCAAGCCGTCGGGGGCCTGCCCGTTTCCTAGCGTTCCCAAAGGAGTTCCATCACTTGCCGCAAGTAGAATCGGGGCTGTTGACACAGCCTTCCGTTGCCATCGGGGATACCGACACACAAGCTGAGATTCGCCGGGCCGTCCGCGAGTTCGCGGCCACCGAGATCCTGCCGCACGCCTCGCGCTGGGACGAGGAAGAGTCGTTTCCCGGCGAAACCGTCCGGAAGCTCGGCGAGTTGGGTTTCCTGGGCCCCATCTTCCCCGAGAAGTACGGCGGCGCCGGTTTCAACTACACCGAGTACGCGGTGCTGGTCGAGGAATTGGCCCGCGCCGATGCGTCGGTGGCGATCACCGTGGCCGCCCATGTGTCGCTCGCCGCGAATCACATCTACGAGCAGGGGACGGAAGAGCAGAAGGCCCGGTATCTCGTTCCGCTCGCGACCGGTGAAGCTCTCGGAGCGTGGAGCCTCACCGAGCCGGGGGCCGGCAGCGATGCGGGCGGAACCCGCACCACCGCAGTCCGGGACGGCGACGACTGGATCCTGAACGGGAGCAAGACCTTCACGACCAACGGTTCGCAGGCGGACATCGCCATCTGCATGGCTTCCAGCGATCCGGACCTCGGGACCCACGGGATCTCCGCCTTCATCGTCGAGCGCGGGACTCCCGGTTTCCGCGCCGGCCGGAAGGAAAAGAAGCTCGGGCACCGCGCGTCGGACACCTCCGAGATGGTCTTCGAGGACTGCCGGGTACCCGACGGGAACCGGCTGGGGCCAGCGGGTACGGGGTTCCAGGCGGCGATGAAGGTGCTCGATGGGGGCCGGATCAGCATTGCGGCGCTTTCGCTCGGCATCGCGCGGGCCGCGCTGGAATGCGCCGTCGCCTACGCGCGGGAGCGGCGCCAATTCGACCGGCCGATCACCGACTTCCAGGGAGTGCGGTTCCCGCTCGCGGACTCCAGCCTGGAGATCGACGCGTCACACCTCCTCATCCAACGGGCGGCCGCCCTCAAGGACTCCGGCGCCACGACGAAGAGCGAATCGGCGATGGCCAAGTTGCATGCCAGCGAAACCGCGGTTCGCGTCACGAACCGCGCCGTCCAGGTGCTCGGGGGTTACGGATACATCCGGGACTACCCGGCCGAGCGCTACCTCCGGGACGCGAAGCTCATGACCATCGGGGAGGGGACCTCGGAGATCCAGCGGCTGCTCATCGCCCGCCCCCTGCTCGGGCGGGTCGGTAGCTGACCCCGGCGGAGGGGTTGTCGTGGGTTCCGACGCGGACGGCGGCGCCCGGTTGTTCCGCGAGGTGGCCGCCGGTGACCGCCGCGCGCTGGGCCGCGCGATCACCCTGGTGGAAGGCGGGGCGGCGGGAGCCCGCGAGGCGGCGCTGGCGCTCGATTGGCCGGAGCGGGCCCGGGTGATCGCCCTGACCGGTCCGCCGGGAGTGGGGAAGAGCGAGCTGGCGAATCGCCTGGCGGCGTCCGTTGCCGGAGCCGGCCGCCGGGTGGCTGTGCTGGCCGTGGACCCTTCGAGCCCCAGGACGGGAGGCGCGCTGCTCGGCGACCGGGTGCGGTTCACCGGAGACTCGGGGGCGGTCTTCTTCCGGAGCATGGCCGCCCGCGCCGGGGAAGCGGGCCTGGCCCCCGAGGTTCCCGCGGTGCTGAGGCTGCTGGCGGCCGGCGGCGCCGAGCGCATCCTGCTCGAAACGGCCGGCGTGGGGCAGGGCGACGACTCGGTCCTGAGTCTTGTCGATCTCGGCATCGCGGTCACCGCGGTCGGTCTTGGGGATGCGGTGCAGGCCGCGAAGGCCGGACTCTTCGAGGTGGCCGATTTCGTGGTCGTGAACCAGGCGGACCGCCCCGGGGGGGAGGCGCTGGCCGCTTCCTTCCGGGCCCTGCGGTCGGGTCCCGTGTTTCTGACCTCGGCGCTCGAGGGCACCGGAGTGGAGGATCTGCGGGAGGCGGCGGAGGTCGAACTCGGGGCGCGTCGCCCGCTGGATCGTTCCCGAGCGCCGGAAGGCGACGGGCCCGAAACGGGCGCCCCGGGTCCGGCGATCCGCCTGCACCACGTCGGCATCGCGGTGAAGGACGGGGACGGGACGGCCGAGCTCTGGCGATCCCTGCTGGGACTGCGCGAGACGGGCCGCTACCGGGTCGACGAGTTCGGAGTCCTGGCGCTGTTCCTGGCCCCGGAGGGTGAGCGGGCGCCGGCCGGGGGCTTCCTCGAACTCCTGGAGCCGACGGCCGCGGAGAGTCCGATCTCCCGCTACCTGGACCGCCGGGGCGAGGGGCTCCATCACGTCTGCTTCGAAGTCGAGGACATCCACGAGACGCTGGCGGCGCTCGCCGCGCGCGGGGTGCGCCTCGTGGACCGCGAGCCGCGCCGGGGCGCGGGCGGCCACCTGGTCGCGTTCATCCATCCGGCGAGTGCCGGCGGGGTCCTGCTCGAGCTGAAACAGGCGTAGGGACGGCACCGGATACTCTCCGCAATCCGCATGAAACCCGCGCTCGCCTTCCGGCGCGACCTGCTGATGCTCGTGGGCGGCGTCCCGGTCGCCTACGCGCTGGGGCTCTGGGCGGGGTCGATGGGCCTGGGGGCCGCCCGCTGGCTGCTGCCGCTGCTGCTCGCGGCCCCGGCGATTCACGGGCTCTGGCGGTATCTGGGTGAAGGGCGCCGCGCCGAGGCGGTGCGGCTGATGCTCGGCTGGGCGGCCGCCCTGGCCGTCGTCGGACCGATCGCGATGGCCGTGGCGCCCGGCGCCGCGGAGGCCGCCGTATTCCGGGGCGCCGCCTACGGCGACGAGATGATGGCCTGGCTGGCGACCGGGGAGGGCGCCGAAGGGGACATCCGGCTCTTCCTGCCGATCCACCTGCAGCGGCTGCTGGTCTTCGTGCCGCTCTCCCTGGTGAGCGGCGGCGCGCTCGGACTCCTGATGGGCGCGGTGATGCTGAACTTCATGGACTTCTTCGTGGCCTCGTACGCCGTGGCGGCGAGCGGCGTTCCGGCGGCCCTCGCCTGGTTCCCCTGGGCCCTCTGCCGGGTGGCCGCCTTCGTGATCCTCGGCGTCGTCTGCGCCGAACCACTGGTTCGGCGACTCGGCAAGGTGAGCGTGCCACTCGAGCCCGGCCGACGCCGGCTCCTCACCGTGGCCGGCTGCCTCCTGTTCGCCGACGTGGCGCTCAAGGCCGCCCTCGCCCCCATGTGGGGCCGTTTCCTGGCCGGTTTTCTCTAGGAGCGCCGGCCTCCAGGCCGGCTCCGCGTCGCGACGGCTTGGAACGCCGGCTTCAGCCGGCACAGCCCGCCGCAGACGGGCGGAAGCGCGTCGGGCCGTTGCGCGTGAAGTGCGGGCGGCCGCGGACGGCGACTGCATCCACACAGCGGTACGGAACGCCGGTGGTGGGCGATGCAGGATTTGAACCTGCGACTTCTACCGTGTGAAGGTAGCACTCTCCCGCTGAGTTAATCGCCCGTTCCCGGGTGCCGCCGGCGGCTCCGATCTGGAACTGCGAGCCGGCGACGGAAGGCAGGGACGCTAGCAATCCACCTGTTTCCCGTCAACCTGCCGGAGTGGGTGCAGCGCGGAAGAGCGCGCCGCGAAGGCGTTGTGACGTCACGACGTGCGCGGCGCGCTCTTCCGCGCTGCACCCACTCCGGCAGGTTGACGGGAAACAGGTGGATTGCTAG
>CAYUVU010000402.1:0-14418 GCA_964448205.1 uncultured Acidobacteriota bacterium | reverse complement strand
CCCGAAGCCCCCGCCGACCACGACCTCCTGGAGTTGCACCGGCGCCTGCGGAGCATCGGTGACCCGGAGCGCGACCCGGGCGCCCACGGCGTCCGGATGGAGGCCCGAGGCGCGGAGCAGGATGTGGAGCCAGCCGTTCGGATGCGGCAACTGCGACGCCGGATTCCGGTAGAAGCGGCTTCGCTGGCGGTCGCCCGGGAAGGCGCCCCCGATGGGCACGAAGAGGTCGAGGTCGCCGTCGTGATCGGGGTCGGCGAAGGTCGCGCCGTGTCCCTTCCCCAGATCGTCCACCCCGGCGGAGGCGCTCACGTCGGCAAAGGTGCCGTCACCCAGGTTGCGGAACAGCCGGTTCGCCTCGAACCGCTCCATGGGCGGCGCCCCGACGCCGATGAAGATGTCCTGCCAGCCGTCGTTGTCGTAGTCGCCGAAGGTGGCCGCCATGGCGCCCAAGTTCCAGGAGAGCCCGGCTTCCTCTGTCACGTCCGTGAAAGACCCGTCCCGGTCGTTGCGGTAGAGCGCCAGCCGGCTCCCTTCGTGGACCGCCTTGCCCTCGAGCCGGCTCTCCAGGGCCACTTCCATGTCGGAGGCGAATCCCACGATGAAGACGTCCAGCCAGCCGTCGTTGTCGTAGTCGAAGAAGAACCCGACGAACCCCTCATGCGGAGCGGCGATGCCGGCCCACGCCGAGACGTCCTCGAAACCGGCGCCCTCGAGGTTCCGGTAGAGCGCCGGGCCATCGAAGAAGTTGACGACCAGCAGGTCGGGCCAGCCATCGCCGTCGTAGTCCCCGAAGGCGGATCCGACGGAGCGGCCGTGGTCGGCCACCCCCATCGCTTCCCCGCGCTCGACGAAGCGGCCCTCCGGCGCGCCCAGAAAGAGCTCGTTCGGGGCGCCGCCCCGGGTCGCCACCCCGTTGGCGACGTAGAGGTCGAGCAGCCCGTCCCGGTTCACGTCGGCGACCGCCGCCGTGAACCCGTCCGCCGTACTCGCAACCCCGGCGGCGGCGGCCACGTCCACGAAGCGGCCGCCGTCGTTTCGATAGAGACTGTTCGCGTCCTCACCGTCCCAGCCGTCCCTGGTGACGTGGAGGTCGGGATCGCCGTCCCGGTCGTAGTCGAAAAAGAGCGCCGACCAGCCGCCGCGCGGATCGAAGAGCGCTGCGTCGAGGGAGGCGGCCGCGAAGGTGGCGGCGCCGTCCTCCACGAGGCGATTCCGGTAGAGCGCGTGCGGATCCCGGATTCCGAGGGCGACCAGATCAAGGTCCCCGTCGCCGTCGAAGTCGGCCCAGCCGCTTCCCCGGGCGCGGGACCAGCGTTCGATCCCGATCTCGGCGGACACTTCCTCGAAGCGGAACGGCGAGGCCGCGCCGCGGTCCGGGATGTCGAGCCGGTAGCGCTCCGGGAGCGTGTCCGGATCGTCGCCGGCGCGCCCGGCCGCGACCATCAGGTTCCAGCGCGTCTCGAGCAGCTCCGGCTCGAGGTCCGCGGCCTGGCGCAGCGCGGCCGCCGCCGGACCGGGAGCGCCCATCCGGAGCAGCGCGGCCCCGAGCGCCCGCAGGGTGGTGGCGCTGTCCGGGGTCTCGCGGAGAACCGCCTCGAAGTCGGCGGTGGCCGCCGGATAGTCCCCGAGCCGCAGCCGGGCGATCCCGCGCCAGTGGTACTGCCGCGGGTTCGACCCGTCGACCGCGATGGCGCGGGAGAGGTGGTGGTCGGCGCGCCGCAGGCTGGTGTAGCCGCGCTGGATGTAGGCGAGGCCCACGTAGAAGTGGGCTCCGGCATGGTCGGGGTCCAGCGCGATCGCGTACTGGAAGAGCTCGATGGCGCGGTCGTTGTTGCGGAGGCCCACCATGCGGAGGCCGTGCTGGAAGTGTTCCTCCGCTTCGTGCTTGCGGATGTCCGCGGCGTCGTCCTGCGCCGCGACGTGGCTCAGAGGCAGAGTCGCAAACGCCAGCGCGAGCGCCAGGTAGGTCCGCCCCGTCCGGTTCACGACGGGGACCATAAGGGAAGGGGCGGGGGCCCGGAGGCCCCCGCCCCGAAGTGGGCTACCCGTAGGGTCAGTAGGTGATCTTGACGCCCACCATGAGCCGGCGAGGATCCACCCAGCGCTCGCCGATGCCGAACAGACTGGAGTCCCAGGTCTGGGACGCCACGTCCTCGGTCGACGTTGCGTTCATCAGGTTGAGCGCGTCGACGAACAGCTCGAACCGGGTCCTGTCCGCGAGGAACGCAGTCTTCGAAATCCGGAAGTCCAGCAGGTTCTGATCATCCAGCCGTCTCGATCCGGGGCTTTCGAGGTTGACACTTCGTCCTCCCTGAGGCAGCACGTCCCGCTCCACCCGGCCACGCTGCGCCCACGGCTTGCCGTTGAAGTAGGCGTAGTTCCAGCCGAACAGGATGTCGTAGGGCAGCATCAGCGTCCCGGTGATCCGGAAGGTGTGGGTCCGGTCGTTCAGCAGGTGCCCGGCCGCGTTGATGAACTGGTTCGGGTCCTTGGCCAGCGAGCTTCCGTAGACCCGGGTGGTCTGGCTCGACGCCGCTCCGAACCCGCTCGAGGGCAACAGCCCGTATGCCTTGGACCACACATACGAAACCTGCGCCTGCCAGTTGTCGGACATCCGCTTCTCGAAGCCGAACACGAACCCGTTGTAGTCCATGTACATCGGATCGCAGCGGTAGGACACGCCCTCGCAGTCCACGTTGCCCAGACTGTACAAGCGCTCGTTGGCATCCGAGGTGATGGGGTAGACGTCAATGGTCTGGCCATTGCCGAAGGTGTGCGGGACGGTCGTGTAGGTGGAGTTGTGCACGTTCCAGCCCAATAGATCGTTCTGGTCCTTGCGCACGTAGGTGAAGTTGAAGGCGAGGCTGGTGCCGAGTTCCCGGTCGAAGCCGATGGACAGCTGGTCGGTAACCGGCGACCGGGAATTGGGGTCGTAGCTCGAGTCGGTGCTCGGCTCGTACTTCGGCCCCTCGATGTCGTACAGCCCGGTCTCCTCATTCCAGTAGAAGTCCTGCTGGCTGCCCTGCCCGGGATGGAGAGCGTGCAACTCACCGGTGATGGCGGTCCGGTAGAAGCGCCCCCAATTCCCGCGGAGGACGGTCTTGGCGTCTTCGTCGAGCCGAATGTTGAAGCCGAGCCGCGGCCCGAAGTTGGTCCAGTTGAACTGCTCTCCCGCACCGGCCACGGTTCCCTGCGAGTCGAAAGTGAGCGCCACGAGGTCGTTGACGAGCAGGTCGTCCACGTCCTGGCTGAGGCCGCGCACCGACTCCATCCGCACCCCGGCGGACACGGTGACGCGGTTCCCGACGTTGATGACGTCTTCGACGTACGCCGACGTCTCCTTGAACTGTCCCCCGATGTTGTAAGTCGTTCCGACGAGGATCCCGTAGGGACTGCCGTCGCCGTTGATGTAGTAGCGCACGCCGCCCGGATAGTTGGGGCCGGGGACGTAGCCGCCGTGGATGCTGTGGGAGCCGTCCGTGTACACGACGCCGAACTTGAAGTCATGGTCCGCGCCCAGCCAGTCGCTCGCGAAGTGACTGACCTTTGCCTTGATGTCGGTGCGCGCCTGCTTGAAGATGTCGTACCAGGCGTACCCGCCGTAGTGGATCCCGTTGTCGATGTCGACCGTGTTCGGGACTCCCGGGTTGTTCGACTCGCTGAGGTCGCGCGGGGAGTAGAAGCCCGACACCCCGACTTCATAGAAGGTCTCGGAACTCAGGACGTGGGTGATGCGCCCGAAGGTCACCGAGGGGTTCTTCCCGCTGAAGGTCGCGATGGTGGAAAAGGGGCGCGACACCGACGGGGTGGCGGGGATGACCCAGATGTCGTCGTGGTAGGTGTGCATGAACTTCACGTTCGGGGTGAGGTCCGCCGTCAGTTTCCAGAACATGCGGTGGGCGCCGAACTTGCGGGGGAACTGCGGGTCCGCCCCGGGCTGGGTGTCCCAGTCCTGCAGGTACTGGTAGTTCCCGTAGAGCCACGCCCGGTCCCGGATGATCGGCCCCCCGCCGTGGACCGTGTAGTCGTCGTAGCGGTCCCGGTTGTACCCCCAGCCGTTCGGATCCTCCTCACCGTCGGCGTTGAGCTTGATGGGCTGGGTGGTCAGGGAGGCGTGCTGCTTGTAACCGGAAGCCGTGAAGGTGAAGTCGTTCGTCCCCTGCTTGGTCACCACGTTGAAGACGGCCCCCGCCGCACTCCCGTGTTCCGCCGAAGCGCCGAGGGAAACGATCTCCATTTCCTCGATCAGATCGGTGGCGGGCCACGGCCAGGCGGCGCCGGACACGGGCGCGGTGAAGTCCACCCCGTCCATCAGGTACTTGTTCTCGTCCACTCCGGAGCCGAACGCGGAAACCCGGCTACTGGTGCCGCTCGTCGGGTTGGTCGCCGACATGCCGGGGGCCGACTTGGTGAAGTCGAAGAAGCTGAACCGGCGCATCGGAGTGTTCTCCATGTATTCGCTCGAGTAGTTCGTGGACACGCCCGACTTCCGGGTGTCTACGACGGGCGTCTCCCCGGTGACGGTCACCGTCTCGGCGACGGTGGCGAGGCCGAGGGAGACGGTCCGTTCGACCGTGCCGCCGACGAGGACCTGCATCCCCTCCTCGATGTAGGTGCCGAAACCGGGGAGTTCCACCGTGAGGGTGTAGTCGCCGGGAGGCAGGTTCGGGAAGCGGTACTGCCCGGACGCGTTGGTCACCGCCATCCGCGGACCGCCGGGAAGCTGCTCCGAGGCGACGCTCACCGTCGCCCCCGGAAGCACGAGCCCCTGATCGTCGGAGACGGTACCCAGGATCGTGCCGGTGATCTGGCCGAACGCCGAGCCGGCGGCAAGGACGAGTCCGAGCGCCAGCAGGCCTCCAATTGCTCTTCGAGATCGAGTCATCAAAACCCCCTGAAGATGGAAGTCGCGGACCCCGAAGACGACCGAAACCGCCTCCGGTCCAATTCCGAACCGTATGGACTCGGAAGGGGCGTGTCAACCGGCCCAAACGGAGAATCCGCTTGATTTCCAAGAGCCTGCGGGAGGAGCGGAGGACCGAAAGGACGGCGCGGCCCGCCCTACGCCTCACCCCCCGGCAGAAGCTGCAGCCGCTCACAGTGCGCGGGGCGGACCACGCCGAAGTGCCGGCGGTCGAGGGTCGCGACCTTCGTTTCCCCCAGAGATTCGCAGACGGCGATCACGGCCGCATCCACGAAACCCAGATCGAGATCCGCGTACTGTCGTCCGAGCGCAACGGCTCGCAGCCGTTCGGTGGCGCCGAGTTCGGCAACCAGGTACGCCCCGGCGTCCACATCCTCCATGAAGGTCCGCCAGACGTCCGGATCGAGTCGCTTGCGAATCCAGTAGTCGATTTCGACCAGGGTGGGTCCGACGACGACCAACGGTTCCCGCGCCGTCGCAAACAGTCGTGCGCACGCGTCGTGGTGCACGTCGTCGCGGTCGAGGGCAGCGACGATCGGCCCGGTATCGAGGACGAGGGCCATCAACCGCGCCAGGGAGTGCGAGCCGGCGAGGCTTCGTCCTCGACGCTTTGTCGCGAAAGATCGCTGCTTCCGCTACCGCCGATTCCCAAGCGGGGCCTCCGCCGGGCCCGGAGTTCCGCCGCCCGCTCGGCAACGATCTCGCTGAGCACAGCGTTCAACGAGACTCCACGCCGCCCAGCCTCGGCGCGAATCGTTTCGAGATCGTCGGCGACAACGGTAAGCGTGGTCCGTCGTTTCATGGTTCTGTGATTCTAGCATCAGCATCTGATGTTCTTCTCATGCCGTTGCCACGGATTGACCAAGTCACGCCGTCCGCAGAAGTGTGGCGAAGCGCGTGCCGGCTGAAGCCGGCGTTCCAGGCCGGCGCTGCCCTCGTGGTCGCGACGGGCGCGACGACTGCGGTGTGCATCCGGGCGCGCCGATCAGCGGCCCGCCCGAGGCTCGGGCGATAATCGCCGCGTGATGGAACCCCGCCTCCACCGGTGGTTTTCCGCGGCCGGAGCGGCCGCCGCCGCACTCCTCGCGGCGGCCTGTGCCGGGTTACCCGGCGGCACCGATGCGATCCGACCCCTGAACGTGGTCGTTGTGACGCTGGACACCCTTTCGGCGCGTCACCTGACCCAGTACGGCAACGACCGGATCCAGACGACCTCGTTCGGACGGGTGGCGGCGGAGGGGGTCCTCTTCGAGCAGGCGACCGCCACCGTGCCGCTCACCCTGCCCTCCCACACCTCCATGTTCACCGGGACCTACCCGATGTTCAACGGAGTGCGCGACAACGGCGGCTACTACGTCCGGGACGACTCCGAGACCCTCGCCGAAGCGCTGAGCGCGGCCGGGTACCGGACCGGCGCGTTCGTCGCCGCCTTCGTCGTCGACTCCCGCTGGGGTCTGGACCAGGGATTCGACCGCTACTTCGACGACTTCAACTTCCGCGAGTTCGAGCGCATCAGCCTCGACAGCGTGCAGCGCCCCGGGGACGAAGTCCTCGAAGCGGCGCTCGACTGGATGGACGGGGTGAAGGAGGAACGGTTCTTCTCCTGGATCCACCTCTACGACCCGCACTGGCCCTACGAGGCGCCGGAGCCCTGGGCGTCCCGGGTCAGCGGCTACCCGGAAGCCTCCTACGACGCGGAGGTGCTGTTCACCGATTCCCTGGTCGGGCGGTTGCTCGACTGGATGGACGAGAACGCGCTCGCGGACGACACGCTGCTCGTCCTGATCGGGGACCACGGGGAGAGCCTCGGCCGGCACCGCGAGGGGGCGCACGGGTTCTTCATCTACGACGCCGCGATGCAGGTGCCCTTCCTGCTCCGGGCGCCGTACCGCCAGATCGGCCGCGGACTGCGGGTCCCCGCCCAGGTGCGCGGGATCGACCTGATGCCGACCGTCCTCGACCTGGTGGGCGTGCCGGTCCCCGGCGACGTGCAGGGGGCGAGCCTCGTTCCGCTCGCGGACGGAACGGCGACCGACCTGGGACTCTGGGCGTACTCGGAGAGCTTCTACCCCCGGAACCACTACGGCTGGGCTCCGCTCCGCGCCCTCCGCAACGGCCTGCTCCACTTCATCTCGGCGCCGCGCCCGGAACTCTTCGAGGTCCTCGACGATCCGGGCGAAACACGGAATCTCGCCCCCGAACGGCCGGGACAGGTTCGCCAGCTCCAGGCGCGGCTCGACCAGCTGGTGGCCGAGTTGGAAAAGGAAGGAGCCGACGAAGAGGCTCCCGAGACCCTGGACGAGGAGACGCGCGCCCAGCTCGCCGCGCTCGGCTACCTGGGCGGCTCCTCGCGCGTCCGGGTGGAAGAAGGTGAGGAGCTCGCCGACCCCAAAGACAAGATCGTCCTCTACAACCTGCTGAAGGAGGCCGGCACCGATTCCACGGAGGACCGGATCGAGGACGCGATGGCCAAGGTGCAGCGCGTGCTCGCAGAGGATCCGGGCATCCTGGAAGCGCACCTGATCCTCGGGAACCTCCACGTCAAGCGGGAAGACTGGAGCGGGGCCATCGGCGCCTACCGGGAAGCGCTGGCGCTCGATCCGGAATACAAGTCCGCGATCCTGGGGCTCGCAGACGCCTACCGGCTGGCGGAGCGGTATGCCGAAGCCGCGGCCGGGTACCGGCGCCTGCTGGAACTGGACCCCAACGACAACAAGGCCCACTACCACCTGGCCGAAATCCACGCGGCCGAGGGAGAGTACGAAGAGGCGCTGGAAGTGCTCGCCGGGCTCGAGGCCACCGGCGAGGAGCGGGCGCCGGCCCGGAACCTGAAGGGCGAGTGCCTGCTGAGCCTCGGCCGCCTCGACGATGCCGAGGCCGAACTGCGCCTCGCGCTGGAAATGGACGGCCAGCTCTCGGACGCCTGGTACAACCTGGCGCTGCTCTTCGAGGAACGAGGCGACGGCTCCGGCGCCATCCAGGCCTACGAGACCCGTCTGGAGATGGCGCCGAAGGACTTCCGGTCCCACTTCAACGTCGCGAAGCTCTACGGGGCGATGGGAGATCCCGAACGCATGGAGACCTCGTTCCGGGCTTCGGTCGAGCACAACCCCGACTTCGGGGTCGGCTATCTCTACCTGTCCAAGGTGCTGCTCGACCGCGGCGAACTGGCTGAAGCGGAAGAAACCGCGCTTCGCGGACTCGCCCTCGACCCCGAACCGGACATGGCCCCGCTCGGCCACTTCGTGCTCGCCGACGTCTACAACCGGCAGGGCCGGCTCGCGGAAGCCGAGCGCGAGGTGCGGCGCGCGCAGTCCTACCGGCGGTAGGGATTCCTGTGCTCCGGGCCCGCGAACGGCCGTCTATTCCCGTGCGCAACCGATGCCCGCAGCGGTAGTGTTCCGGGAGCTTCAGGACCGAAACCGCCGTGGACGACCCTCCCTCCCGGAACCGCGGCAAAACCGACGAGCGGCCCTACCGGCGCCCGGCGGCGAACGACAGGCCCAGCGCGCCGGGGGAGGACCCCCGCCCGGAAACGAGGGAGGACGACGGATCGGGTTCGGAACCCGACTCGGAAGAAAGTCTGGGTACGGCCATCCGTCGCCTCTTCGAGCCGCTCGGCGGCGTGGAACTGGAGCCTCTACCCAGGGAGCCGATGCGCGAACCTCCCGACTTCGGCGACCCAGCCTTTGACACATCACCGAGTCCTGGAATCCGGGAAAGCGGAGCCCGGCGGGCGGCGTTCGCATCGCCCCGCCGGCACACCGATGAATTCGCGGGGCGGACTCCTTCCGTACCCAGGAGGAAGAACGATGACGAATCGGATCCTCACCGCCGCCGGAGCGGCCCTGATCCTGACCGTCGGCTGCGGCGGCGCGCCCGAACCCGAGATGAGCGATAACCCGTTCTTCACCGAGAGCACGCTGCCCTATGCGCTGCCCCATTTCGACCTCATCGAGGACGGCCACTACCGGGCGGCGTTCGAGCGCGGCATGGCCGAGCAACTCGGCGAGATCGAGGCCATCGCGTCGTCCTCCGAACCGGCCACCTTCGAGAACACCCTGGTGCCCATCGAACGGTCGGGCCGGCTGCTCGACCGGGTGGCGCGGGTCTTCTTCAGCCTGTCCTCCGCCGACACGAACGACGAGATCAACGCCATCCGCGCCGAAATGGCTCCGAAGCTCGCAGCGCACTCCGACCAGATCCTGCTGAACGCCGATCTCTTCGCCCGGGTGGAGTCGCTCTACGAGTCCCGGAACGACCTTGGCCTCTCGTCCGAAGAGGTGCGCCTCGTGGAGCAGTACCGGCGGGACTTCACCCGCGCCGGGGCCCTGCTCTCCGAGTCGGAGAAGGACCGGATGCGGGAGATCAACGCCGAACTCGCTTCGCTCTCGGCGGCCTTCAGCGAGAACACCCTCGACGAGGTGAACGCATCGGCGGTGGTGGTGGATTCCGCCGAGGGACTGGCCGGGCTCTCGGAAGGAGAGATCGCGGCGGCGGCCGAAGCCGCGAAGGCCCGCGGCCTCGAAGGCAAGTACGTCATCGCGCTCCTGAACACCAGCGGCCAGCCCGCCCTTTCCTCGCTCGAGGACCGCGCGCTCCGCGAGCGGATCATGACGACCTCGCTCGCGCGGGGCAGCCGCGGTGGGGATCACGACAACCGGGAAGCGGTCGTGCAGATCGCCGCCCTCCGCGCCGAGCGTGCTGCCCTGCTCGGCTACCCGCACCACGCCGCCTACATCCTCGAGGAACAGACCGCGCAGACCATCGAGGCGGTCGACGGACGGCTTTCGGGTCTGACTCCGCGGGCCGTAGCCAATGCGCGGCGTGAAGCCGAGGACCTGGCGGAACTGGCCCGTTCGGAGGGCGCCGACATCGAGATCGCGGCCTGGGACTGGTCCTACTACTCCGAGAAGCTGCGAGCCGAGCGGTTTTCCTTCGACGCCTCCGAACTCCGGCCCTACTTCGAGATGGACGGGGTACTGGTGAACGGGGTCTTCTTCGCGGCCAACCAGCTCTTCGGCCTGACCTTCGAAGAACGGCCCGAACTGCCCGTCTATCACCCGGACGTCCGCATCTGGGAAGTGTTCGAGGAGGACGGCACCCCGCTCGGGCTCTTCATCGGCGACTTCTACGCCCGCCCGTCCAAGCGGGGCGGGGCCTGGATGAACGCCTACGTTTCCCAGTCCGGCCTGCTCGGCACCCAGCCGGTGGTAGCCAACCACCTGAACGTCCCCAAGCCCCCGGAGGGCGAACCCACGCTGCTCACCTTCGACGAGGTCATCACCCTGTTCCACGAGTTCGGGCACGCCCTGCACGGTCTCTTCTCGAACGTCCGCTACCCCTACTTCGCCGGGACCTCCGTCCCTCGCGACTTCGTCGAGTACCCCTCGCAGGTGAACGAAATGTGGGCGACCTGGCCGGAGGTCCTCCGGAACTACGCCGTCCACCACGAGACCGGCGAGCCGATCCCCGGCGACCTCCTCGACCGGGTGCTCTCGGCGCGCACCTTCAACCAGGGCTTCGCCACCACCGAGTACCTCGCCGCCACCCTGCTCGACCTCGCCTGGCACCAGCTCGGCGTCGGCGAGACCCCGGATGCGGATGGGGTGCTCGCGTTCGAGGAAGCGGCGCTCGAGGAGGCCGGAATCGCCTTCGCGCCGGTGCCGCCGCGCTACCGCACCACCTACTTCTCCCACATCTGGAGCAGCGGCTACTCGGCCGGTTACTACTCCTACATCTGGAGCGAGGTCCTGGACGCGGACTCCGTGGAGTGGTTCCGGGAGAACGACGGACTCTTGCGGGAAAACGGCGACCACTTCCGCGAGACCCTGCTCTCGAAGGGGGGAAGCATCGAGGCCATGGACCTCTTCCGCACCTTCCGCGGGAGGGACGCGGAGGTGGAGCCCCTGCTCCGGCGGCGCGGCCTGAACTGACCTACTGCTCGCGCAGGGCGCCCACCACGCTGCGGCGGGCGGCGCCCACCGCCGGGAGGAAGCCGCCGATCGCCCCGATCACGAGGGCCAGGGTGGTCCCCTGGACGAGCAGCTCCGGCGTCACCTGGAAGGCGAAGGCCACCTGGCTGAAGGAGGCCCAGTTGATCGTCGCCGCCCGGAACCCGTCGAAGAGGAACCATGAGGCCGCCCCTCCGAAGGCGGCGCCGATCAGCCCGAAGACGAGCGACTCGATCATCACCGAGACGACCACCGGCAGGCGGGAAAACCCGAGGGCGCGCAGGGTCGCGATCTCGCGCGAGCGGGAGGACACCGCGGCGTACATGGTGTTGAGCGCCGCGAACACCGCGCCCGCCGACATCATGACCACGATGATCCAGCCGACCACCGAAATGAACACCTCGATCGGCTCCGACTGGGCCGCCATGTGGGTCGTCTGCCGCTCGGCGCCGAGGCTGACCCGCGGATCGTCGGTGAGCGCCGCCTCGAAGCCTTCGAACGCCTCGGCGTCTCTCAGCCGCACCAGGGCGATGTTCCAGGAATTGCCGCGCTGATACATCTGCTGGAGGATGCGGTTGTCGGTCCAGATCTCCGATTCGGCGACGCCGCCGCCGGTGGTGAACCGGCCCACCACCTCCCAGGAGGCGCGGCCCACGTCGATCCGGTCCCCGACCAGCAGCCCCTCGAAGGCGCCGGCCGCCCCGTCGCCCAGGATGACCTCGTTCCGGCCCGGTTCGAAGTTCCGGCCCTCGACGATCTCGAACTGCTCCCTGAGCGCGAAACCGGCCGCTTCGACACCCCGTAGCGGGACATTGGCGTCGGTCCCGGCGCCGATCTTCTTGCGGTCGATGATCACGAACAGCTCCGGCGAGACGAGCGGACCGTCCGGGCCGCGCGCCACCCCCGGCGCCTCCCAGAGGACCTGGATGTCCTGGTGGTTCAGGATGCTGTCCGAGGCGCCGGTGGCGCCGCTCCGCAGCACCACCGCCACATCGTCCCGCGCCTGCCCGGTCACCACCGCGCGGAAACCGGCGGCCATCGACAGGACGGCCACCATGACGCCGACGACGCCGGCGATGCCGAAGATCGCGACCACCGAAACGGCCCGCCGCTCCCAGATCGTTTCCAGGTTGTAGCGGGTCACCGCCTGACACTGGCGGATGAAGGATCCAAGACGCATGGTTCCGGCCTCCTACAACCGCCGGAGGGCGAGCGCCGTCTCGAGGCGCATCGCCCGCCGCGCCGGGAAGATCCCGACGACCAACCCCGTCGCCACCGCGAGACCAAGGCCGATCAGCAGGTCCTCCGGCCGCAGGAAGAGACCCGGGAAGTAGGCGGACAGGGCCGGGCGCAGGACGCGCTCCAACCCCACGGCCAGAACCATTCCCAGGAATCCCGCCGTGGTCACGAGCGTCACCGATTCCATGAGCACCAGGCGCTGCACCCGGGCGCCGGTGAATCCGAGCGCCTTGAGCAGGCCGATCTCGCCGATGCGTTCGCGCACCGACTGCGCCATCGTGTTCCCCGCCACCAGCAGGATCGTGAAGAAGACCGCGGCGAGGATGGAGGTGACGATCAGTCCCAGGTTCCCGACCTGGTTGGCGAACCCGGCGGCGAAGGCCCCCTCGGATTCGCTCTTGGTCTCGGCGGCGGAGTTTTGGAAGGTAGCGTCGATGGCGGCGGCGATCTCGGGCGCCCGGTCAGGATCCGCGATCCGCACCATGAACCAGCCGACCTGTCCGCGGCCGAAGGAACGGGCTTCGTCGAAGAAGTCGTAGCGGAAGAGGAACTGGGTCTGGTCGAAGCCTTCCACGTCCGCGTCGTAGACGCCCACCAGTTCGAACTCCCAGGCGTCATCGCCGCGTCCCGCCTGGCGCCAGATGGTGGGCTGGATGGGGATCCGGTCACCGACTTCCCAGCCGAGCCGCTCCACGAGCGCCCGGCCCGCGATCGCTCCGTTCCGCGTCTCGATCCAGCGAAGTTTCGCCTCGTCGGGGATCAGAATCTCCGGGTACATGTCGAGGTACTCCGCGGGCTCGACCGGGGACTGCATGAAGAAGTTGGACGGGTCCTGGTAAACGCCGCCGAACCACGTCATGTGCATGGCGTCCACGACGCCCGGGATCTCCTCCATGTCGGCCTCGTAGGACTGCGGCAGGAGCTGGAAGAGCGAAACCCGGTGGCGCACCACCAGCCGGTCCTCGTTGGCGATCTCGGCGCCCATGGAGAAGGCGGTCTGGAGCATCGAGAGGACCCCGAAGATCAGGAATGCGAAGACCACCGACGAAAAGGTCAGGAAGGTCCGCGTCTTCTTGCGCCGGAGCGCCGCACTGATCAGGGTGAACGAACTCACACCGCCGCTCCCGCCGGTTCGTGGACCGGAACCACGACCGTCCCGTCGTGCCCGCATTCCGCCAGCCGGCCGTCCTCGAGGTGGAGGGTGCGCGACGCGCGCTCGGCTGCCACCGGATCGTGGGTGACCATCAGGATGGTCTTTCCGTGGTCCCGGTTGAGGGCCGCCAGCAGATCCAGGATCTCCCCACTCGTGGTCCGGTCGAGGTCCCCGGTCGGCTCGTCGCAGACGAGGAGCATCGGATCGTTCACCAGCGCGCGGGCGATGCCGACGCGCTGTTGCTCACCGCCCGAGAGCTCCCGGGGACGGTGCTTGCCCCGCTCCGAGAGCCCGACGATTTCGAGCGCGATGTCGACCCGCCGGCGCCGCTCCCGGGCCGAGAACGAGGTCAGCAGCAGCGGCACCGCCACGTTCCGCTCGGCGCTCAGGGCTCCCAGCAGGTTCGAGAACTGGAACACGAAGCCGATGTTTCGCGACCGCCAGCCGGCGAGCTTCCGCTCGGAGAGGCGGTGGATCGGCGAGCCGCCCACGATGACCTCCCCGCCGGTCGGCCGGTCGAGCCCGGCGATCAGGTTGAGCAGCGTCGACTTCCCGGAGCCCGAGGGTCCCATCAGCGCCAGGAACTCCCCCTTCTCCATCCGGAGGGTGAGGTCCTTCAGCACCGGCACCGGGGTGCGGCCCCGGTGGAACGTCCGGCTGACGCTTCGCACGTCCACCATGGCTTCCGCCGCGGCTCCGTTGCCGGCGGCCGTGTCCGAAAAACTGGTCTCACTCATTCCACGCTCCACGTGACTTTGTTCACCCGCTGCTAGGGGGCCGCGGCTGCTTCCTCGACTTCCGCGCCGTCCTCGAGGCCCTCGAGACCCTCCACGACGACCCGGTCACCCTCCACGAGTCCGGAAAGGATGAACACATCGGATCCGCGGCGGTCCCCGAGCCGCACGGCCCGGCGCTGGACGCGCCCGTCGCGCACCAGGTAGACGAGGTCCCGGCCGGTGTCCGGGAATACCGCCGCCGCGTCCACCAACAGACCCTCGGGAGCCTCTTCCGGTTCCGCTTCGGCGGACCGGAAACTCACCTTGACGCCCATGTCCGGCAGGATCCGGGGGTCGAGCTCCTCGAAACCGATCCGCACCCGCACCGTCGCCCGGTCCCGGTCGGCGGTCGGGATGATCGCGATCACCCGG
>CAYUVU010000401.1:0-2498 GCA_964448205.1 uncultured Acidobacteriota bacterium | reverse complement strand
GAGCAGAGCGGTAGCTCTGCGGAGACCCCTTGAGCACGAGGAATGGAAGACGGCGCCAGCCGGCACCCATTCCTCGTAGCTCGGCAACCCGGCGTTCCAGGCCGGCGGCGCCATCGCGGCTCTTGGGCAACCCCGACGCGCACGTCGCCCCCATCAGGGCTCCGCGCCGCGGGAGTCCCGGTCAGCTGTCGCGCGACAGGTAGTCGAGCAGGTCGATGGGGGTCAGCAACCCCACGGCCTGACCGCCGTCGGTCACTACCGTGATGCGGCCTCCGGCAAAGATCTGGGCCAGCTCCTCGAGCGGGCTGGCCGCGTCCACGGACGCGATCCTGTCGGTCTTCACGAAGGCGCTGATCGGATCGCTCCTCCCCACGCCGCCGGAGAAGTGGCCCTCCAGCAACGAGGCCTCGGTGACCACCCCGATGAAGCCGTTCTCGTCCCGGACCGGGAGCTGGGACACGTCGTGTTTCCGCATCAGCGCCACCGCGTCGCGGACTCCCGCGGTCGGCGGAACGCTCACGATCTCCTGGCCGCCCTTGGCCGCCAGCACGTCGCCCACCGTCTCCCCTTCGCGCGGTGACTCGAGAAAGCCGTTCTGGCGCATCCAGTCGTCGCTGAAGATCTTGGAGAGATAACGGGCGCCCGAATCGGGAGCGAGCACCACGACGAGCGCGCCCCGGGGGACGCGGGCGGCCGCTTCCAGCGCCGCGACCATGGCGGTCCCCGCGGAGCCCCCGACGAAGAGCCCCTCTTCGCGGGCGAGCCGCCGGGTCATCAGGAAGGAGTCCCGGTCGGTGACCTGGATCACCTCGTCCACCACGGCGAAGTCGATGGTGGACGGGATGAAGTCCTCGCCGATCCCCTCCACCTTGTAGCTGCGCGCCTCGCCGATCTTCCCGGTCCGGAAGTACTCGTCGTAGAGCGAGCCCACCGGATCGGCGCCGACGACCCGGATCTCCGGATTCCGCTCCTTGAGATAGCGGCCGGTCCCGGTGATGGTTCCCCCGGTCCCCAGCCCGCACACCAGCGTGTGGATCTCGGGCCCGACCTGCTCCCAGAGTTCGGGACCGGTGGTGCGGTAGTGGGTCTCCGGATTCACCGGGTTGTGGTATTGGTTCGCGTAGAGGGCTCCCTCCGTTTCCTCGACGAGCCGCTTCGCCACGCTGTAGTAGCTGCGGGGGTCCTCGGGTTCCACCGCGGTCGGGGTGACCACCACCTCGGCGCCGAGCGCCCGCAGCGCCCGGATCTTCTCGTCGCTCATCTTGTCGGGCATCACGAAGATGGAGCGATAGCCCTTCACCGCGGCCACCAGGGCGAGACCCATCCCGGTGTTTCCGGAGGTCCCCTCGATGATCGTCCCGCCGGGCTTCAGATCTCCCCGGCGCTCGGCGTCCTCGACGATGGTGATGGCGATCCGGTCCTTCACGGAGCCGCCCGGGTTGAAGGACTCCATCTTCACCGCAACCCGGCCGGGAAGTCCCTGCCCGATCCGCCGGAGCCCGACGAGGGGCGTGTCCCCGACCGTCTCGAGGATCGTCCCGGCGATGGCGGATTCAGGATTCACGTGGTTCTCCTCCGTGCGGCGGAAACGGTAGCGCGCTGCCGGACGGCGGCAGCCCCGGGAGCGCAGCTCATTCCCCGGCCATCCAGTGCGGGGTCAGCACCCGGCCGGCGAGCGCCCCGGTCGCCTCGCCATTCTCGATCACGAAGACCCCGGCCACCAGCGCGTGCACGATGCCCTCGGCGAGGGCGTGCGGGTTCTCGTAGGTCGCGGCATCACCGAATTCCTCGATGTCCACCACAAGGAGGTCGGCGATGCGGCCCGGCGCGATCTGCCCCCGGTCGTGCATCCGGAACACCGTCGCCGGCAGGCTCGTCATGCCCCGGACCGCCTCCGCCAGCGTGAGGACTCCCCGTTCCCTCACGTAGCGGGCGATGCGCCGCGGAAAGGCGCCGTAAAAGCGCGGGTGCGGGCGCCCCTCGCCCGCCGGAACCAGCCCGCCGTCCGAGGACGCCATCGTCCACTCGCGGGTCATGATGTGGGCGATGTCCTCCTCCGACATGTTGAAGGACACGAGTCCGGCTCCGCCGGCGTCGAGCAGGCGGAGCGCCGCGTCGATGGGCTCGAGGTCCCACTCCTCCGCCAGATCACTGAGATAGCGGCCTTCGAGCGAGGTGTTCGCGGACCAGTACCCGTACGAGGCGTCCGGAACGAGCATCGTCGGGGCGCTGGTTCCGCGCTGGGCGCTCGCCGGGGAGACCATGCCGGGGATGCCCTCGCCGCTCCAGAACCGGCTGGCGAATCCGCGGGAGCGGGCGCGTCTGCGCGCCGACATGCTGGTGGCGCTCGAGCGGCGGGGCGGCGCCGAAACGCTGCTGCTCTCCCGCCACAGTGCGGATACCGCGCGCGAAGGCCGCGATCGGAGCGACCCCGGGCAGGACTGGAAGCTCGAGCCGTGCCACGCGGCGCTCCGCCGCTCGAGCGCCACCAGCAGGTC
>CAYUVU010000400.1:0-2984 GCA_964448205.1 uncultured Acidobacteriota bacterium | reverse complement strand
CGAGGCGGTCGGGGCGGTGCCGGAAGTCGAGGGCGCCGCGCCGGTGCTCTACGGCAAGGCGATCGCGCTCGGCCGGCGGGACGCCCTCGTGACCCTCAAGGGAGTGGATCCGGCGCGGGAGCCCGATGTCACCGAGTTCGCGTCCCGCATGACCGCCGGGCGGTTCGCCGACCTGGAAACTGTGGTCCCGGGCGAGCCGCCTCCGGTGCTCCTCGGTGAGGAGCTGGCCCTCGGGCTGGGGGTCGGGGTAGGGGAGACGATCCGCCTCATGGTGCCCGGGGGCCGGTTGACGCCGCTCGGCACCGTTCCCACCACCCGGCGCTTCCGGGTGGCGGGCTCCTTCCGGCTGGGCCTTTACAACTACGACAACGCCTACGCGCTCATCCCGCTCCGGGAGGCGCAGCGGCTCACCGGCCGGTCCGGCGAGGCGAGCCAGGTGGAGGCGCGGATCACCGACATGTTCGAGGTGAGGGACCGCGAGGCCCGCGTTCTGGAAGCACTCGGTCCCGGGTATTCGGCGCTCAACTGGATCGACCTGAACACCACCCTGTTCTCGGCCTTCTGGCTCGAGAAGCTGGCGACCACGCTCTTCGTGAGCTTCATCGTCGGAGTGGCGGCGCTCAACATCGTCGCCGGCCAGATCGTCACGGTGACCGAGAAGACCCGGGACATCGCGATCCTCAGGTCCATGGGGGCCACCCGGCGGAGCATCATGGCGCTCTTCATGGCGCAGGGCGCCGTGATCGGCACGGTGGGGACCGGACTCGGGGCGGTGCTCGGGATCACCGCCTGCCGGATCCTCGACGGCCGCATCCGGATCCCCGAGGACGTCTACCAGATCACCGCGGTGCCCTTCACGCTGCTGCCGGGCGACGTGGCGCTGGTCTGCATCTTCGCGCCGCTCGTCTGTTTCCTGGCGACCCTGTACCCGGCGCGCCGGGCGGCGTCGCTGGTGGTCACCGACGCCCTGAGGTTCCAGTGACGCTCCAGCTCGAAGCCCGCGGCCTCGACAAGGCCTTCGGGACCGGCGCCGGATGCCTTGCGGTGCTCCGGGGGCTCGACCTCGAGGTCCGGCAGGGCGAGATGGTGGCGATCACCGGGGCGAGCGGGGTGGGGAAGACCACGCTGCTCCACGTCCTCGGGGCGCTGGACCAGCCCGACGCGGGCTCGCTCCGGCTCGCCGGCGAGGAGGTCGCGCGGTTGTCGGAGCGGGAGGCCGCGGCGTTCCGCAACCGGCAGGTGGGCTTCGTGTTCCAGCACCACCGGCTGCTTCCGGAGTTGACCGCGATGGAGAACGCCTCGCTCCCGCTGCGCATCCGCCGGGTCCCGCGGGGACCGGCCGAAGACCGGGCCGGGCAGCTCCTCGGCGAGCTGGGACTCGCCGAGCGGCTGCACCACCGTCCCGAGGAGCTGAGCGGCGGCGAGCAGCAGCGGGTCGCGGTGGCCCGGGCGCTTTCCGGCGACCCGGCGCTGCTGATCGCCGACGAGCCGACCGGGAACCTCGACGCCGCCGCGAGCGGCCAGTTGCTGGAACTCCTCGCCGGCCTCCACCGGACCTACGGGCTCACCGCGGTCATCGCGAGCCACAGTTCCCGGGTCGCCGCGAGCTGCGACCGAGTGTTCCGGATGGAGGCGGGCGTCCTGCACGGGGGGACGTAGCCCGCTGGCCCGAACAACAGAACCGCCCGGCGTTCCAGGCCGTGCAAGCCCCGAGCGTGGGTGGAGTTGCGACGTGCGCGGCGCGGAGCGCCGCGGTGCCGGTCTGGAGACCGGCGTTCCAGGCCGCCTGCTAAATTGCGAGCCTTCCAGGGAAGCCACGTTGTTCGAGCGATATACGGAGCGCGCCAAGCGGGCGATCTACTTCGCGCGGCACGAGGCGTCGCAGCTCGGCGGGGACGCCATCGAGCCCGAACACCTGCTCCTCGGGCTGCTCCGGGAGCTTCCCGCGGCCGTCGCCGGCCGGCTCCACATCTCGCTCGAGCGGGTGCGGAGCGACGTGCAGAGCCACGTCCTGCTGCGGGACACCGTCTCGACCTCGGTCGGCATTCCGCTCTCGGCCGAGTCCAAGCGGGTCCTCGAACACGCCCGCGAGGAAGCGGACCGGATGAACCACGAGAGCGTGGGGACCGAGCACCTGCTGCTCGGGGTGCTCCGCGAGCCGGGGTCCGCCGCCGCCGCGATCCTGGCCCGGCAGGGGGTGCGGGCGCCGGCGGTCCGCGAGGCGATCGCGCTCGATCACGGCCGGCGGAAGTCGGGGGCGCGGGCCCGGGAGACGCCGCTGCTCGCCGAGTTCTCCCGGGACCTCACCCAGGCCGCGACCGACGGGGCCCTCGATCCCCTGATCGGCCGGACCGAGGAACTGGACCGGGTGATCCAGGTCCTCTGCCGCCGCACCAAGAACAACCCGGTCCTCATCGGCGAGCCCGGCATCGGGAAGACCGCCATCGTCGAGGGGCTTGCCAGCCGGATCGCGGCCGGCGACTGTCCCATCTTCCTCGCGGACCGGCGGATCGTCTCCCTCGACATCTCCCTCGTGGTCGCCGGCACCAAGTACCGCGGCCAGTTCGAGGAACGGCTGAAGGCCATCATCAAGGAACTCGAGGAGTCCCCGCAGTTCATCGTCTTCGTGGACGAGCTCCACACCCTGGTGGGGGCGGGGTCCGCGGAGGGGTCGCTCGACGCCGCCAACATCCTGAAGCCGGCGCTCTCCCGCGACGGCATCCAGTGCATCGGCGCCACCACCCCCGCCGAGTTCCGGCGTCACATCGAGCGCGACCGCAGCCTCGAACGCCGCTTCCAGGGAGTGGTCGTCAAGCCGCCGAGCGACGACGAGACCCTGGTCATCCTGCAGGGCGTCCAGGAGCGCTACGAGCGCTACCACCACGTCCGCTACACCGAGGAAGCGATCGACGCCGCGGTGCGGCAGGCCCAGCGCTACATCACGGACCGCTTCCTGCCCGACAAGTCGGTGGACCTGCTCGACG
>CAYUVU010000399.1:0-1660 GCA_964448205.1 uncultured Acidobacteriota bacterium | reverse complement strand
GCGGATGACGGCCGCCGCCGGACGCCCTAGGCGGCTTCGGACTCCGCGCCGCCCGGCCGCCCGGCGGCGAGCGCGCCGGCCAGCAGCTCCGCCGCCGCCGCCACCCCGCTCCGCTCGCCGCGGGGGACGCCGAGGGCGGTGAGCGCCGTCTCCACCACCCCCAGCACGCCGAGCATCATGGGCGCGTTGACGTGCCCCATGTGGGCGATGCGCACCGCCCGCCCGGCCAGCTCCTCCCCGAGGCCGATGCCGAGCACCACCCCGCACTCGTCCCGGCAGAAGTCCATGAGCGCGCGCGGGTCGCAGCCGGGCAGACGCAAGGTGGTGACCGAGTCCGAGCGTTCCGAGGGTTCGACGACGTTGAGCTCGAGGGCGCCGCCCTCGGCCCAGCGGGCCGCCGCCGTGCGGGTGGCCTCGGCGAGCAGGGCATGGCGTCGGAACACGTTCTCGAGCCCCTCCTCCTCGATGAGGTCGAGGGCGCAGCGCAGGCCGAACATCAGGTGCTCGGGAGCGGTGCCGCAGTACTTCTGGTAGTGCTCGGAGCCCTCGCGGAACTCCCAGTCCCAGTAGCGGGTCACCAGATCCGCGCTCCGGCGGGCGGCGCGCGCCTTCTCCCCCGCCGCCACGAAGGCGAGCCCGGGCGGCGTCATCAGCCCCTTCTGCGAGCCCGCCACCGCCACGTCCACCCCCCAGGCGTCCATCTCGAACGGCACGCACCCCAGGGAGGCGATGACGTCGGCCATGAGCAAGGCGGGGTGTCCGGCCTCGTCGAGCGCGCGCCGGACGGCGGGCAGGTCGTTCACCACCCCGGCCGCAGTGTCGATCTGGACCGCGAGCACGGCCTTGATGCCGGCGCCGGGGTCGGCGCGCAGGCGCTCGGCCACGGAGGCCGGGTCCACCGCGCGGCGCGGGCGGGAGTCCAGGGTCTCGACCTCGATGCCGAGCACGTCCGCCATCTCGCCCCATGCCCCGCCGAACATGCCGCTCTCGAGCACCAGCACCCGGTCGCCGCGCGAGAGGCAGTTGGTCAAGGCCGCCTCCCACGCCCCGTGGCCGTTCGAGGCGTAGACGAAGGTCTCGCCCCCGGTGCGGAAGATGTGCTTCAAGTCTTCGAGGCAACCCATTGTTACATCGACGATTTGACCTGAGTACAGATCGACCGCCGGGCGGTGCATCGCGCGCAACACCTCGTCCGGGACCGTGGTCGGCCCCGGGATGGCGAGGAACTCCCGGCCGCTGCGAAGGGTCATGCGCAAACGTCTCCTCGGGTTCGAGGCGGGCGGCCGGGGCGGGCGGGCGCCATGGCGGAGAGGGAGGGATTCGAACCCCCGGACCGTCGCCGGTCAACGGTTTTCAAGACCGCCGCTTTCGACCGCTCAGCCACCTCTCCATGCCGGGGGCAAGCATAATCGAACCGGGATTGAAAATCCGTCATTCGGACTTCATCTTCCGGCAAGGCGCATTGGACTATAATGCGCGCACCGGGCCGCGAGGCCCCCGAACCCGTTACCGGAGGTACGTCATGGCAGCGCACCAGCCGAGTCTGGCCCGTCCGGCCGAGGCCGTACTGGCCACCAACCGACTCATCCGCAACACCTACTCCCTGCTGTCCCTGACCCTGCTCTTCAGCGGGATCATGGCCGGGGTGTCCATGGCCCTC
>CAYUVU010000398.1:0-24124 GCA_964448205.1 uncultured Acidobacteriota bacterium | reverse complement strand
TCCGCCCGCCGATCCGACCCCCCCGCCCAATCACGACGATCCCTGAGACGCCTCGACGCTGAAGACGGGCGCGCTCCACGGGCGGACCCCGATTGCGGGGAAGGTCCCGCTGGGATCGCACCCGTGGCCGTGCCAGCGCGCATCGGCCGGGCGGCGTGAGCGGGGTCCGGAGCCCCGCGAAACGACGCCACGGAACAATGCCGAGAAAAGACCTTCCCAGTAGCGCCCAAATTCGTTACATGTAGCGTTTGGAGTTAAGAAGAGGACACACCATGGTGCCCCCGGTCCCCTCCGCACAGCGCGTCGCGAAGCGCAGAGCCACCCTCAGAGCGCAAGGGCTGCGACCCGTCCAAATCTGGATACCCGACACTCGCGCGCCGGGCTTTGCCGAAGAGTGCGCGCGCCAAGCCGCGATCGCCGATGCGGCGAACCGCGCCGATCCGGAACTCAGTCAACTGGAGGAAGCGGTCGCGGCGGACATCGCCGAACACATCGACGCCCTCGAAGCCGGACAGCAGCGCGGATGAACCGAGGCGACCTGGTCACGGTGGCGCTACAGGGCGAGCATGGTAAACCTCGCCCCGCCCTCGTCATCCAGTCGGACCTCTTCGCCAACCTCACCTCGACCGTCACCATCGCGCTGCTGACCAGCGCCGAGCTCGACATCCCGATCTTCCGCGTACCGATCGAGCCCTCCGAAACCAACGGGCTGCGCGCACGCTCGTTCGTGATGGTCGACCAGACCTTCTCGGCGAGCACACGGCGCTTCGGAGCCGTCTTCGGACGCCTCGACGACGCCGACATGCTTAGCGTGAACCGAGCCCTCGCGGTGTTCCTCGGCATCGCGAGTTGATCGGCGCTGCTTTACAGAAACTCTACTCTGTCCCCCCTGAACTCGTTGAGGGCAAAGTGATGCCCCCCAAAGTGGAGCTGGGCCGCAAGGCCACCTACCAGGACGTCCTGGACGCCCCCGTCCATCTGGTCGCCGAGATCATTGGTGGCGACCTGTACCTCAGTGAGCGACCCGCCCCGCGAACTGGGTTCGCGATGTCTCGTCTGGGCGCCGGTCTCGGGGGCGCCTTCGCACGGGGGCGAACCGGTCCAGATCCGATCTTCCTGCAGGACTGGTGGATACTGCGCGAGCCGGAGCTACGTCTCGGCGGGCAGATCCTGGCTCCCGACCTGGTGGGCTGGCGCCGCGAGCGCATGGAGCGGCTGCATCCGCTGATGGGAAGGCGCGCGGGGCAGTGGAGCGTGCGGGTGTCGGGGAGCTGGCGCATCGTCTTCCGCTTCGACAGTGGCGAGGCGGTCGACGTGGATTTCGTCGACTACCACTGAGGAGGACCGAAACGATGGGACAAATGGCGAACCCGCCCCATCCGGGCGAGTGCCTGCAGGACAGTCTGCGCGAGACCGGATGGACAGTCAGCGAGGCGGCGCGCCGGCTCGGCGTGGCGCGCATCACCTTCTCCCGGCTGCTGCATGGACATACCGCGGTGTCGGCCGAGATGGCGCTCGCGCTCGAGCGCATCGGCTGGAGCAACGCCGAGTTCTGGTTGCGGCTGCAGGCCAATTACGACTTGGCCCGCGCGCGCCGCAAGGCCGCGGCATGAACGCCACCGATGCGAACCGGAAGCGGCGGAATTGACGTCGAGGAGCCCTCATCCGCCGGCGAACAGCGCGTCGACGTCGAGGGCGGCTTCGAGCCCGTCCGCTACTTCGTCGAGGGCCTGTTCGACGGCCGGCTCGTAGGCGAAGGTCGACTGTGTCCCGGCGCGCACGCTCTGAAGCCAGCGAGCGCGAAACGCATCGCCCGCGAAGAGGCCGTGCACGTAGCAGCCCTCGATGCGCCCGTCAGCGCTGACCGCGCCATCCGCTCTTCCCTCAATCCGGGCGAAGGGGCGCGAGGTGTCCGGTCCCGTGGTCTCGCCCATGTGGATTTCGTACCCGGCGAGCGGCGCCCCGCTGCGAGCACAGGTGCCGCGCACCGGACGCACCGACTTCTCGCCTCCCATCTCCGTCTCCACGTCGAGCAGGCCGAGTCCGGGCGCTTCGCCGGTCGGACCGTCCACACCTCGGGGGTCGTGCACGAGTCGGCCGAGCATCTGGTATCCGCCGCAGAGCCCGAGCACCCGGCCCCCGGCACGGGCATGGGCGATCACGTCGTGATCCCAACCCTGGGATCGGAGGAAGGCGAGATCGCCGAGGGTGGACTTGGTGCCCATGAGCAGTACGACGTCGGCATCGCGAGGCAACGGCGCGCCCGGAGGGATGAAGCCGAAGTCCACCGAGGGCTCCATGCGGAGCGGGTCGGCGTCGTCGAAATTGGCGATCCGGGAGAGCAGGGGCGCCACGATGCGGATGCGCTCGTTGCAGGCGCGGGCTGGTGTCGTGGCGACTCCCTCCAGCGTCGCCGCGCCGGTGCGGTCGAGCGTCGCCGCGTCCTCCCGCGGCAGCCGCCGCGCCGCGTCGAGCCAGGGAATGACGCCCCGGCAGGGCCAGCCGGTGTGGCGTACGATATCGCGCACCCCCTGGTCGAAGAGCGCGGGGTCGCCGCGCAGCTTGTTGACGGCGAAGCTCCGGATCATCGCCGCATCGGCGGGGTCGAGCACCGCCTTCGTGCCGGCCACCGCGGCGATCACGCCGCCGCGGTCGATGTCCGCGAGCAGGCACACCGGCACCCCGGCGCGGCGGGCGAAGCCCATGTTGGCGATGTCGCCCGCCCGCAGATTGGTCTCGGCCGCGCTCCCCGCGCCCTCGACGATCACGAGGTCGCAGGCGTCCGCGAGGCGCTCGAAGCTCTCCATCACCGGGGCCATGAGCCGGGCGCGACTCGCCATGTAGTCGGCCGCTCCGAGGTTCGCGGTCGCGCGCCCGTGCACCACGACCTGCGAGGTCCGGTCGCTCTGCGGCTTGAGCAGCACCGGGTTCATGTCCACGCTGGGCGCAAGTCCTGCCGCGCGCGCCTGCAGCGCCTGCGCCCGCCCGATCTCGCCCCCACCGGGGCATGCCGCGGCGTTGTTCGACATGTTCTGCGGCTTGAAGGGGGCGACCGGGATCCCGCGCCGGCGCGCGATCCGGCAGAGTCCCGCCACCACCGTGGACTTGCCGGCATCCGAGCAGGTGCCCTGGATCATCAGCGCCCCGCTTCTCATGAAGGCATGTCCCCGCGCTCGTTTGTTGATTGTCGCGTCATCCGTGTCGGTGGCAGAGGCACAGCCATCGTGCAAAGCCCTCGCACCCCTTCCCGAACGGAGGGGAGTTCCTCCGCCGGCGTCTTGCTTATCCGCGCCGCGTTCACATCATCCCCGCGAGCGCGACGGGGGCGGAGTTCGATCGCGGTCGCCACAGGCGCCGTTCGATCGCCTCGTTCAGCCGTTCGGCAATCTCCTTGAGCGCGGCCGGGTTGTTCTCCTCGAGGAAGGCGCGGACCTCATCGTCTTCGAGATAGGCCTCGAACACCGCGTCGAAGTGGTGGTCCCCGACCGCGCGGGCGGTCGCCGCGAAGGCGAACAGGTAGTCCACCGTCGCCGCCATCTCGAAGGCGCCCTTGTACCCGTGGCGCATGACGCCCCGGATCCACTTGGGGTTGACGACGCGGGCCCGCACCACGCGCGCGATCTCCTCCTCCAGCCGCCGCACCCGCGGGCTTTCGGGACGGGAGTGGTCGTTGTGCCATACGGTGGGGCGCGTTCCCGAGAGGTGGTGCACGGCGGCGCTCAGGCCGCCCTCGAACTGGTAGTAGTCGTCGGAATCGAGCAGGTCGTGCTCGCGGTTGTCCTGGTTGTGCACCACCGCTTCGACGCCGCCGAGGCGCCGCTCGAAGAGCGCGTGCTCCGCTCGGCCCTCCGATCCCGCTCCGTAGGCATAGCCGCCCCACAGGATCCAGGCGCGGGCGAGGTCGGCCTCGTCGCGCCAGCCACGCTCGTCGATGAGCGCCTGCAGGCCGGCGCCGTAGGACCCCGGCCGGGAGCCGAAGATGCGGTAGCCGGCGCGTCGCTCGGCTTCGGCGCGCGGCGCGCCAGCGGCGGCGAGGCGCCCGGTGTCGGCGCGCCAGGCTGCCGCCAGGGGATTGTCCCGTTCGGGCTCTTCGAGGCGCGCCACCGCGCGCGCCGCGGCGTCGAAGAGCGCGATCTGCGCGGGGAAGGCGTCGCGGAAGAAGCCCGACACCCGCAGCGTCACGTCGACGCGGGGACGGTCCAGGAGGTCGAGGGGCAGGATCTCGAACCCCGTGACCCGTCCGGAGCTCGGCTCCCACTTCGGCCGCACGCCCATCAGCGCGAAGGCCTGGGCGATGTCGTCGCCGCCGGTGCGCATGTTCGAGGTGCCCCAGGCGGAGAGCGCCATGCGCCGCGGCCACTCCCCGTGCTCTTGCCGGTGGCGCTCAACGAGCAGGGCGGCCGACTTCCAGCCGAGGCGCCAGGCCACCGGAGTCGGCACGGTGCGCGTGTCGACGGAGTAGAAGTTGCGGCCGGTGGGCAGCACCTCGGGGCGCCCGCGGGTCGGGGCGCCGGACGGGCCGGGCTCGAGGAAGCGCCCGTCGAGGGCGGTGAGGACGCCGCGGATCTCGGCCTCTCCGCAATCCTCGACCGCGGGCCGGATCCGCTCGTTCACCTCGTCGAGCACCGCGCGAGCCCGCGACCACGAAGCGGGGCAGGAACGGCGACCGTCGACCAGCGCCCGCGCGAGCGCTTCGAGACGCTCCACGGTGTCGCCGCTGCTCCGCCATGCCGAGCCCGGATTGAGAACGCCCGCGAGCGCCGCGGGCCGTGCCCCGGTCCAGCGTTCACCGAGATCGCAGTCCAGGGGATCGAAGGCGTCGAGGCCGAGGTCGCGCGCGAGCGCACGGGTGAGCGAGGCGCTCGCGCCTTCGTCCTCGCCGCGGGGGAGGCGCACGAGCGCGACCAGCAGGTCGTGGAGCCGATCGCCCTCGGGGCTCCGGCCGAAGACGTGCAGGCCGTCGCGGATCTGCATCTCCTTGAGCTCGCAGAGGTAGGCGTCGAGTTTGGAGAGCGCCTCGCCCGCGTCCTCGCCGGCGGCGATGCCGCAGTCCCGGTCGAGCCCGAGGCGCGCGACGAGGTCGAGGATGTCGTCGCGCAGGACGCGCAGGCGCCGGGGATCCACGCCCGAAGCCTCGTAGTACTCGTCGACGAGGCGTTCCAGGTCGCTCAGGGGGCCGTAGCTCTCCGCCCGGGTGAGGGGCGGCGTGAGGTGGTCGACGATCACCGCCTGGGCGCGGCGCTTGGCCTGCGTCCCTTCGCCGGGGTCGTTGACGATGAAGGGATACACGTGCGGCATCGGCCCGAGCGCGGCCTCCGGGTAGCAGGCGGCGGAGAGCGCAAGCGCCTTGCCCGGCAGCCACTCCAGGTTGCCGTGCTTGCCCATGTGCACCACCGCGTGCACCCGGGCCCGCAGCCAGGCGTAGAAGGCGAGGTAGCCGTGCGGCGGCACGAGCGCGGGGTCGTGGTAGGTCGCGCTCGGGTCGATGTGGTAGCCGCGCGCGGGCTGGATGCCCACCGTCGCGTTGCCGAAGCGCATCGCCGGCACCGCGAAGCCGGGCGCCCCGTCCGACGCCGTCACGAAGAGCGGGTCCCCTTCGGGGGCGCCCCAGCGTTCGCCCACCGCGTCGCGCACTTCCGAAGGGAGACCGGCAAGGAAGGCGAGGTACTCGTCGAGGGGGAGGCGCTCGCGGATCGCGCGTCCCGCCGTCTCCGCGTTCGTGGGCCCCGCCGCCAGCGCCCCGATGAGCGCGTTGCCGTCCGCGGGAATGCCGTCGACGGCGTATCCCGCCGCGGCCATCGCGCCCAGCAGCTCCAGGGTTCCGGCGGGGGTGTCGAGGCCGACGCCGTTGCCGAGGCGCCCGTCGCGGTTGGGGTAGTTGGCGAGCACGATGCCGATGCGCCGTTCGGCGGCGGGCGTCGCGGCAAGCGCGATCCACGCGCGGGCGAGCGCGGCGCTGAACTCGATGCGGTCGGGGCGGGGCGCGTAGGCCACGATCGGACACTCGGTCCGCGCGTCGAAGCGGGTCTCGGCCTTGAAGGACACCGCGCGGGCGAGAATGCGCCCGTCGACCTCCGGCAGCGCGACGTTCATCGCGATGTCGCGTGCCGACAGCCCCTGCATGCCCTCGGCCCAGCGCTCCTCGTCCCCGCCCGCGAGCACGACCTGGAGCACGGGCCGCCCGCAGGCGTCGAAAGGCCCTCCCCGCCGCGCCGCCCCCGGTGTCGCCACCGCGAAGCCGGTGGTGTTCAGCACCAGGCGCGCGTCCGCCTCGTCCAGCGTCCTTTCCACGAGGTCCGCGGAGACGGGATCCTTCAGGCTCGACACGTAGAGGGGGAGCGCGTTCACCCCGCGGCCGCGGAGTGCGCCTGCCAGCGCGTCGATGGGAGCGAGGTTGGCCGCCTGGAGGTGCGCGCGATAGAAGACGATGGCGGCGGCGGGGGCGTCCGCGGCCCATTCCCGGGTGAGCTCTTCGAGGCCGCACATTCCCGCGCCCGGACGGTAGACCCCGGCGCGCGGCAGCGGAGCGGGCTCGCGCCACTCGGCCGGGCAACCGATGAGATCCGCCGCGAAGGCGAGCAGGTGGCGCGCGTTGGCGGGACCCGCGTGCACGCAGTACTGCCACAGGCGGTGGGTGGCCTCGGCCGACACGCTGCCGAGCGCCACGAACTCGGGGTCCGGCTGATCGTCGCCGGGCAGGAGGGCGAGCGGAATCGAAGCGGCATCGCAGGTCGCGACGAGCTGCTCGACGCCGTAGGGCCAGTAGCCGCGGCCCCCGAGCACGCGGGCGACGACGAGCTTCGCCTTCGAGACCACCGATTCGACATAGCTGTCCACCGACATCGGGTGGGCGAGGTGCATGAGGTTCGCGAGCCGAAGCGAGGGGAAGGCATCATCGAAGTCGCCCTGCGCCGCGGCGAGGCTCGCGAGCTCGGTATCCGCGGCGGAGAGGAACACGATGTCGCCGGGGCTCTGCCCGAGATCGACCGCTTCGGTCTCGTCGACCGCCGCCCCCGCCTTCGCCTGCAGCAGGTGCATCCCGTCAGCCGCGCGCGCCTGCGCCTCGCGTCGAACGCATGCTCGAGCAATCGATCAACGAGTTTGCCTGACGGCGTGCTCGACGAAAGGGGTGGATCCCTGCTTCCGCGGGAATGACGGCTGTAGCGTCAGTGAGGTCATTCCCGCGTAAGAGGGAATCCACGCAGAACAATGAGTTATGGGAAGTTCCATCCAAGCCGGAATCCACGAAAGCCAGTTCGAGCGCGGTCGTCGCGCGGGACGAGGGGACGACTGAGGCGGCGCGGGGCGCCCGCGGGAGCGTCAATTCAGATTGCCCGCAGCGCTTCCCGGATGCGCGCTTCGTCGAGGCCCGCCTCGCCGATTACCACCAGCCGGGAGCGCCGCGCCTCGCCTTCGCGCCACTCGCGATCGTAGTAGTGGCGGACCCGCTCGCCCACCGCCTGCACCAGCAGGCGCATGTCCTTGCCCGCGACCGCGGCGAAGCCCTTGATCCGCAGGATGCCGTGGGCGGCGATGGTCTCGGCGAGCCGCGCGACGAGCCGGGGGGGCGAATCGATCTCGTCGAGCTCCACGCTGAAGGTGGTGAAGTCGTCGTGGTCGTGCTCGCCCGCCTCGTCGATGTGCGAGGGCCGGGAGTCCAGATCGTCCTCCGCCGCCGCCCCGAGCCCGAGGAGGACGGCGGGGTCCACCGCGCCCTCGCGTGCGGCGACGTGCTTGACGGCCGGGCGCAGCATGCCTGCGATCTCGTCGCCGATCCGCCGCATCTCGGCTTCGTCGACGAGATCCGCCTTGTTGAGCACCACGAGGTCCGCGCAGGCGAGCTGCTCTTCGAGGAGCTCTTCGAGCGGGCTCTCGTGGTCCAGAGCGTCGTCGGCCTCGCGCTGGGCCTGCACCGCGCCGGGGTCGGTCGCGAAGAGACCCGCCGCGTAGGCGGGAGCGTCCACCACCGCGACGACGCCGTCCACCGTCACCCGCGTGCGCACGCTCGGCCATCCGAAGGCCTTGACGAGCGGCTTGGGGAGCGCGAGGCCCGAAGTCTCGATCACGATGTGGTCGGGCGGGTCCTCGCGCCCGAGCAGGGTCTCGATGGCGGGGAGGAAGTCATCCGCGACGGTGCAGCAGATGCAGCCGTTGGCGAGCTCCAGGATGTCGTCTTCCTCGCAGCCCTCGATGCCGCATCCTCTGACGATCTCGGCGTCCACACCGATGTCCCCGAACTCGTTGATGACGAGCGCGAGGCGCCGGCCCCTGGCGTGGGCGAGAAGGTGGCGAATCATGCTCGTCTTGCCCGCGCCGAGGAATCCGGTGATCACGGTGGCGGGAATGCGGGTGCTCATGGGTGCTCGTCCAAGGTCAGAGGCGGCGTGGCCCGGCGCGCGCCGCGCGGGATGGATCTGATGGGTCAGGGGGCGGCGGGCCGCTCGGGGAGGCGCGCGCCATCAAACCATTCCGGGCCGGTCGCGGCAAGCGCTGGCGGCGCCGTGGTGGCCGGCGCCTCGTTCTCGGGCTGCAGTACCCAACGGTACGAGCTGGTCGTGCCGACAATCATGTTCCCCAGCGGGGTCGTCACGGCGACGGTCTTTTCCACACCAGGTATCACGACATCGGTTGACAGTTGTGGAGGGTTGTTGACAAGGAACATGCCCTTGCTAGAGTAAGGACATGAGCAAGGTGACCAGCAAACTCCAGGTGACGGTGCCCAAAGCGCTCGCGGAGCGTTACGGGATCCGGCCCGGCGATAACATCCGTTTCGAGGAGGCGGGCGAGATCATGCGCGTGGTACCCGCTAATGCCGGTGCGCTGAGCGAGGGGCTCGATGGTAAAGCGCGCCTTCGCCTTTTCGATGCTGCGACCGCTCGGCAGCGGGACCGCGAAGCGGGCCGGCCGGCTCGCCGCGCGAGCACGCGCGGCTGGACTCGCGAGGAGCTCTACGAGCGTGGCCGAGCGGACGCTGATTGACACAAACATCCTCGTCTATCGTTACGACGATCGGTTTCCGGACAAACAGCGGATCGCGACCGAGCTTCTGCGCGACGGCATCGTGGCTGAAAACGCACGTATCGCCCACCAGTCGATCGTCGAATTCGTCGCGGCTACGACCCGGGGCAGGCCTGAGAGCCGGTTGCTTGATGCCGCCGTCGCGCGGCGCGAGGCAGAGGAGTTCATGGCGCAGTTTCCGATCATCTATCCCGATGCGTCGGTGTTGCGAACGGCGTTGCGCGGCGCCGCGGCATATGGCCTGTCCTGGTTCGATGCGCATCTTTGGGCCTATGCCGAGGTTCACGGCATCGCGGAGCTATTGTCCGAGGACTTTCAGCATGGCCGCATGTACGGCACGGTGACGGTGCGAAACCCTTTCCTGTCCCTTTCGCCGGCCACATGAGGCGCTGACGCCGGGGCCATATGTATGGCCGGCGCCCGTCGGCCCGGCACATGGTGCAGGCTCGTCGACGCGCCGCTCGCGTCCCTGCGATTGACACTCCCCGGCACATTGCCTTGAATACCTGCCGCCCGCACGCACCCGGTGCGGAGGTCGGGTTTCCGAGACTCCCTGATGGCCGAAGAACGAAGCGAGGACGAGATCAACCGCCGCGCCAACGAAAAGGCGCGCAAGCGCAAGGAAGTGCGCGACCGGATCCTCGCCACGAAGACCCTCGAGAAGGGTCTGCTCATGGTGCACACCGGCAAGGGGAAGGGAAAGTCCACCGCGGCCTTCGGGCTCGTTGCGCGCGCCATCGGCAACGGCCTCCGGATCGGGGTCGTGCAGTACGTGAAGGGCAAGTGGCAGACCGGCGAACGCGTGGTCCTCGAGCGTTTCCCCGAGCAGGTCGACATCCACACCATGGGCGAGGGCTTCACCTGGGAGACCCAGGATCGGGCGCGCGACATCCGCGCCGCGAAAGCGGCTTGGGAGAAGTCGAAGGAGATGATCGAGGCCTGCCGCGTCGAGGCGCCGTGCTACGACCTCGTGCTGCTCGACGAGCTGAACATCGTGCTGCGCTACGGCTATCTGCCTCTCGACGAAGTCTGCGCCTTCCTCGCGGCCCGGCCGCCCGCGCTGCACGTGGTGGTGACCGGGCGCAACGCCAAGCCGGAGCTGCTCGACATCGCCGACACCGTCACCGAGATGACCATGGTGAAGCACCACTTCAAGGCCGGCGTGAAGGCCCAGAAGGGAATCGAGTATTGACTCGGGTGTCGTGTCCCACTCGATACGCCGTGCCCCTCGTCGAGTTCGCTCAAACGGATCCCTGCGCATCAAGGGAATGACGTGTTTCCCGCGAGCGCCGGGTCAGTCCACGGCCCCGGCTATCCACCCCGCGGCGAGCAGAACCGCGAGCAGCGCGGTCGCCGCCGCGTAGAGGCGCAAGCCCGCGTGCACGTCCGCCGCGTCGAGGTCCCGCCGGCCGTCTCCCATCCAGGCGTCGTCGACGCTCTGCCCGTGGTAGCGCCGGGGTCCGGCGATCGCGAAGCCCAGCGCGCCCGCCATCGCCGCCTCGGGCCAGCCTGCGTTGACGGAGCGGTGCCGCCCGGCGTCGCGCCAGGCCGCGCGCAAGCCCGCGCCCGCGCTCGCGCCAGGCACGAAGAAGGCGGCGCCGGCGATCAGCCCCGCGGCGAGGCGCGCCGGAATCCAGTTCGCAATGTCGTCGACCCGCGCCGCGACCCGGCCGAAGTGCAGGTGGCGCGGGTCGCGGTGCGCGATCATGCTGTCGAGGGTGTTGATGGCCTTGCAGGCGAAGAGCCCGGGGAGGCCGAGCAGCAGGTACCAGAAGATCGGGGCGACCACCGCGTCGGAGAAGTTCTCCGCCGCCGATTCGATCGCCGCCCTCGCGACCGCGGGCGGGTCGAGGCTCGCGGGGTCCCGTCCGACGAGGTGGGCGACCGCGGTGCGCGCCTCGTCGATGCCGAGCTCGAGCCCCCGGGCCACCGCCCGGACGTGGTCGTGCAGGCTCCGGAACGCGAGGAGGGTGCTCGCCGCGATCACTTCGATGGCCGCGCCCGCAGGCACCGCGGACGCGATGGCGTGAAGCAGCGCCCCGGCGCCGGCCGCGGCGAGGCTCACTCCGAGCACCACCGCGCCGCCGCGCGCCACGCATCGGGCGTCGGATGCCGAGGGGTCGTTCAGGCGCGCTTCGAGCGCCTCGATCGCGCGTCCCACCAGGACGACGGGATGCGGTACCTTCCGGTACAGCGCGGGCGGATCGCCGATCGCGGCGTCCACCGCGAGGGCCGCGAGGGCGAGGAGAAAGGGGTCGAAGACCGGCATGGAATGAGGGCGCCGCTCCGCTCGGCGAGGGGATGTTATCCGCTTGCCCGGTCGCGGGGGCGGGGCGAGGGAGACGGCGGACGATGAGCAGGATCGGGGTGATGGTGTGCGGCCACGGAAGCCGCGACGGGGAGGCGATCGCGGAGTTCGAATCGGTGGCCGCCGGAATCCGCGCGCGCTTGCCCGGCTACGACGTCGAGAGCGGCTTCCTCGAGTTCGCGACGCCCGTCATCCGGGAAGGCCTCGGGAAGCTCCGCGCCCGCGGCAACGATCTCTGCCTCGCGGTCCCCGGAATGCTCTTCGCGGCCGGCCACGCCAAGAACGACATCCCCTCGGTGCTCAACACCTTCGAGGCGGAACATCCGGACATGGAGATCCGCTACGCGCGAGAGCTCGGCATCGACGACAAGCTCCTGCGCGCGGCGGGCGATCGCATCCGCGAGGCGCTCGATGCGGCCGGCGACGGCGTCACGCTCCACGAGACGATGCTCGTCGTCGTCGGGCGCGGGGCCTCCGACCCCGACGCGAACAGCAACGTCGCCAAGGTGATGCGCATGCTGTGGGAAGGCTTCGGCTTCGGCTGGGGCGAGACCGCCTACTCCGGAGTGACCTTTCCCCTCGTCGAGCCCGCGCTCGTCCACGCGGCAAAGCTCGGCTACCGGCGCATCGTCGTCTTCCCCTGGTTCCTGTTCACCGGGGTGCTCGTCAAGCGCATCTACGCGCACACCGATCGGGTCGCAGCCCGGCACCCCGAGATCGAGTTCGTCAAGGCGCCCTATCTCAACGACCATCCCGCGGTGCTCGACGCCTTCGCGGAGCGCGTCGAGGAGACCCTGCACGGGGCGAACCTGATGAACTGCAAGCTCTGCAAGTACCGCGAGCGGATCCTCGGCTTCGAAGCCGAGAAGGGGCTGCCCCAGGAGAGCCATCACCACCACGTGGAGGGGATCGGAACGGGCTCCGCCGATGGGCGGGGCCGAGACCGCACGCCCGGCCGCGCTCAGGGCCACGAGCCCGAGAGCGGCTCCCTCGACGACTATGGTCACGACCACGACCATCCCCACGCCGGGCACGATCACGGTTCCGGACACCGCCCCCAACCCCTTCACGGGCACCACCACGGGGAAGAGGATCACTCGCACGACCACCCCCACGACCACGGGCACCACCATCCCTACCCGCACGCCGGCCACCCCCTCGGCCCCAAGACGCTCGAAGGGAACGAGGGATGAGTCCGCTCGACTATCTGCGCGATCCTGACGAGATCTACCGGCGTTCCTTCGAGATCGCCCGCGCCGAGACCGACCTCTCCCGCCTGCCGGCCGCGCTGCACGATGTCGCGCTTCGCATCGTCCATGCCGGTGGGACCCCCGAGATCGCCCCGGCGCTCGACTGGCGTGGCGACCCCGCCGCGGCGGGTCGGGCCGCGCTCTCGCGCGGCCGTCCGGTGCTCGCCGACTGTCGCATGGTCGCGGAAGGGGTGATTCGCTCCCGCTTGCCCGCCGCCAATCAGGTCCATTGCTTCGTGGGCGATGCGGAGGCCACGCACCGCGCCCGCCGGCTCGGGACTACGCGATCCGCTGCCGCGGTCGACCTCTGGCACCCCTATCTCGAGGGTGCGGTGGTTGCCATCGGCAACGCACCGACTGCGCTCTTCCGGCTGCTTGAAATTCTCGATGAGGCGGGCGCGCCGCGTCCGGCGACGATCCTCGCCTTTCCGGTCGGTTTTGTCGGAGCGACGGAGGCGAAACGCGCCCTCGCAGACACGCCGGACGCACCCCCCTTCCTCACCCTTCACGGCCGCCGCGGAGGCAGTGCGATGGCGGCGGCCGCGGTCAACGCGATCGCGAGCGGGCCTTTGTGAGCCCATGGCTCTCCATCGTCGGGATCGGTGAAGACGGCGTCGCGGGCCTCGGGGCCGCCGCCCGCGCGGCCCTCGACGATGCGGAGACGCTGGTGGGAGGCGCGCGCCATCTCGCCATGGTCCCGCCGGACGGGCGCGAGCGCCTGGAGTGGCCGCGACCCTTCTCGGCGCTCGCGGACGAGCTCCGCACCCGGCGCGGGAGCCCGGTCTGCGTGCTCGCGACCGGGGATCCCTTCTGCTACGGGGTCGGGTCCGTCATCGCCCGGCATGTCCCCCTGGACGAGATGCGCGTCCATCCCGCCCCCTCCGCGTTCAGCCTCGCCTGCGCGCGCGTGGGCTGGAGCCTGCCCTCGGTGGAGACCCTCTCGCTGCACGGGCGCCCGCTCGCGTCCTTTCGTGTCACGATGGGGCCAGGCGCCCGGGTGCTCGTGCTCAGTCACGATGCGACGACGCCGGCCCGCATCGCGGAAATGCTCCGCGGCGCCGGTTACGGGGAGAGTCGCATCGTCGTGCTCGAGCGCATGGGCGGCGCAGCGGAGCGCGTCCGCGAGGCCTTCGCCCGGGACTTCGCGCTCGAGGACGTGCACGACTTCAATACCGTCGCCGTCGAGTGCGCCGCCGGTCCGGGCGCACCGCTCCTGAGCCGTGTCCCCGGCCTGCCGGACGACGCCTTCGAGCACGACGGTCAGCTCACCCGGCGGGTGCAGCGCGCGGCCGCGCTCGCCGCGCTCTCGCCCTTTCCCGGACAGCTCCTCTGGGACGTCGGCGCCGGGTGCGGTTCGATCGGCATCGAGTGGATGCGCGCCGCGCCCGGAGCGCGCGCAATCGCAATTGAACGGAGCGCCGAGCGCGCCGCGCTCATCGAGCGCAATGCGCAATGCCTGGGCACTCCCGGTCTTCGTGTCGTGGAAGGCGAGGCGCCAGCGGCCCTTGCCGGCCTCGATGCCCCGCCCGATGCGATCTTCGTCGGCGGGGGCGTGGCCGCGTCCGGACTCATCGACGCGTGCTGGGCCGCGCTGCCCGCGGGCGGTCGCCTCGTCGCCCACGCGGTGAGCGTGGAAGGCGAGCGGGCGCTGCTCGAAGTGCATGACGCGATTGGCGGCGAGCTCTGCCGGATCGCGGTGTCCCACGCTAGCCCCCTCGGCCGCTACCGCGCCTTCCGTCCCGCGTACCCGGTGACCGAGCTCGCGGTGCGAAAGCCGTCCATGGCGGGGGGCCACCTCGCAATCGGGGAAGGAGCTTCACCGGTGGATTAACCGATCTGCGGGAATGACGGACACGACGGCGGACGCCGCTGCTCGTCATTCCCTTGATCAACCACCCACGGTCAGTGGACTGCCCTCGCCGTCGCGCAAGGAACTCAAAGAGTGGATTCCCGCTTTCGCGGGAATGACGGAAACTACTTCTCCTCATTCCCTCAAGTGGCGGGAATCCAGGAACAACGGGGGAACATGGCGGTTTCTGTCCAAGCGATGAGCGGTCCCGGGGAACTGCTCGGCATCGGCGTGGGTCCGGGGGACCCGGATCTCATCACCGTGAAGGGGCTCGCGGCGCTGCGGGCGGCGCCGGTGCTCGCGTACCCGGCGCCCGAGACGGGAGAGAGCCTCGCCCGTACGATCGTCGCCCCCCACCTCGAGGGCATGAGCAAGATCGAGATCGCTATCCGGATGCCGATCGTGGCCGCCCGCTTCCCCGCGCAGGAGGTCTACGAGCGCGCCGCGCGGGAGATCGGGACGCACCTCGACCTCGGCCGTGACGTGGCCTGCATCTGCGAAGGCGATCCCTTCTTCTACGGCTCCTTCTCCTTTCTCTTCGAGCGCATGGCCGGGCGCTACCCCGTGCGCGTGATTCCCGGCGTTTCCTCGCTCACCGCGTGCGCGGCGAGGGCGGGCGCGCCGCTCGCCACCCGCAACGACGTCCTCGCGGTAGTGCCGGCAACCCTCGACGAGGACGCGCTCCGGGCCCGGCTCTCCACGGCCGATGCGGCGGCGCTCATCAAGGTGGGCCGGCACCTGCCGAAGGTCCGTGCGGTGCTAGAGTCCCTCGGCCTCGCGGCCCGCGCGCAGTATGTCGAGCACGCGACCATGGCAAGCGAGCGCATCATGCCGCTCTGCGAGGCCGGCAGTGCGGGGGCTCCTTACTTCTCGACGGTGCTCGTGCACCGACGTGGTGCGGCATGGAAGTGAGCCCGCGGGTGGCCGCGCTCGCCCTCACCGCCCGCGGCGGCGGGCTCGCGCGCCGCATCGCCGGCGCGCTCGGTGACGCCGAGGTGCACGGGCTGCGCGGGCGCGTGGCCGACGCGGACCGCTTCTTCGCGGACACGGCCGGGCACCTGCGGGCGCTCTTCGAAGCGGGGCGGCCCATCGCGGGGGTGTGCGCGGCGGGAATCCTGGTACGGGCGCTGGCGCCGGTCCTCGGCGACAAGCGCGCCGAGCCGCCGGTGGTGGCGCTATCCGAGGACGGCGCCTTCGCCGTGCCCATCCTGGGTGCGCACCGCGGCGGGGTCGATCTCGCCCGGCGCATCGCGGCTGCCATCGGGGCGGAGGTCGCCGTCACCAGCGCCGGGGACCGTCGCTTCGGCGTCGCGCTCGACGCCCCGCCGGAGGGTTGGACGCTCGCCAACCCCGACGACTACAAGCCTTTCGCCGCCGCCCTTCTGCACGGGGCGCGGGTGCGGGTCCCCGACGGCGTGCCGTGGCTCGCGCAGAGCGACCTGCCCCGGGACGGCGCGGGCGAGCTCGCGATCCGGGTGGACGACAGGAAGGTCGCGGGGTCTCCCCGGACGCTGGTCTATCATCCCCGCCGCCTCGCGCTCGGCATCGGATGCGAGCGCGGCGTGTCTTCGGAGGAGATCGAGAAGCTCGCGAGGTCCTGCCTCGACGGGGCCGGATTCGCCTCGGAATCGGTGGCCGCAGTGTTCTCCATCGACCTCAAGGCCGACGAGCCCGGGGTCCACGCGCTCGCGGCGTCGCTCGGGGTTCCCGCGCGCTTCTTCGCCGCGACCGCCCTGGAGGCGGAAGCGGATCGCCTGCGCAACCCTTCCGAGCTCGTGTTTCGCGAGGTCGGCTGCCACGGCGTGGCGGAGGGTGCGGCCCTCGCCGCGGCAGGGCCCGGCGGCGAGCTGGTCGTGGAGAAGACGAAGTCCGCGCGCGCGACCTGCGCGATCGCGCGGGCGCCGGAGCCGCTCGATCCCGTCTCCCTCGGCATCGCCCGCGGCGAGCTGTGGGTGATCGGGATCGGACCGGGCGATGCCGGCACCCTGACCCCGGACGCGCGCGCCGCCATCGAGGGCGCGAACCACGTCGTCGGCTACCGGCGCTATCTCGACCTCGTCGCCGACTTGCTGCAGGGCCAGAGCCTGCATCCCTACGAGCTCGGCGAAGAGCGAGACCGGGTGGAGAAGGCCATCCGGCTCGCGGCGGAGGGCGAGCGGGTCGCGCTGGTGTGCTCGGGCGATCCCGGCGTGTACGCGATGGCCTCTCTCGTCATGGAGATGCTGGACTCGGGGAAGGACCCGGCTTTCGGCCGGATCGCGCTCCGGGTTCTGCCCGGGGTGTCGGCGCTGCAGGCCGCGGCGGCCCGCGCCGGCGCGCCCATCGGACACGACTTCTGCGCGGTGTCGCTCTCCGACCTGCTCACCCCGCGCGAGACAATCGAATCGCGCCTTGCGTCCGCCGCGGCTGCCGACTTCGTGATCGCGCTCTACAACCCGGTATCCACGACCCGGCGCGAGACCTTCGACCGCGCGCTCGAGATCCTGCGCGCGCATCGGGCGCCGGAGACGCCGGTGGTGGTCGCGCGCAACCTGGGACGGGACGGCGAGCGGGTCGAAGTGGTGCCGCTCGATCGTCTCGATCCTGCACGCATCGACATGACGACTACGCTCATCGTCGGTTCCTCCGCCACCCGCACCTTCCGGCACGGGATCTCGACCCGTGCCTACACCCCGCGGGGTTACGCATTGCGCAAGTGTGCCGCCTCACAAAGACGTTAGTGACCATTCACTTCATTGGCGCCGGTCCCGGCGATCCCGAGCTCATCACGGTGCGTGGCCGGCGTCTCATCGCGTCGTCGCCGGTAGTGCTCTACGCAGGGTCGCTCGTGCCGTGCGAGGTGATCGCGTGCGCGCCCGAGGGCGCACGAGTGCTCGACACCGCATCGATGCACCTCGACGAGATCATCGAGGAGATGCGTGCGGCGCACGAACGCGGAGAAGACGTGGCCCGGGTGCACTCCGGTGACCCTTCACTCTACGGGGCGATCGGGGAGCAGATGCGGCGCCTGGAAGCGCTCGGGATCCCCTATGACATCACTCCCGGCGTTCCCGCCTACGCCGCCGCCGCCGCCGCGCTCGGGCGGGAGCTCACCCTGCCCGGGGTGAGCCAGACCCTGATCCTCACCCGCACCACGACACGGAGCTCGCCGATGCCCGAGGGTGAGGAGCTGGCACAGCTCGGCCGCTCGGGGGCGACGCTCGCCATCCACCTTTCGATCCGGAGCCTGCGTGTGGTGTGCGAGACGCTGGCCCCGGTGTACGGCGCCGACTGCCCGGCCGCCGTCGTGTACCGCGTGAGCTGGCCCGACCAGCGCATCGTCACCGGAACCCTGGGCGATCTCGCGGAGAAGGCACGCCCGCTTCGCCTGCGGCGCACCGCGCTCATTCTCGTCGGCCGGGTGCTCGACGCCGGGCGCTTCGACGACAGCGCCCTCTATGACGCCACCCATTACCATCTTCTGCGGCCCCGAAAGAAGAAACGTGCCGGCGGCTGAACCCATGGAGCAACTGCCCGTCTTTCTCAACCTGCGCGACTGGCCGTGCCTGGTGGTGGGCGCGGGACGGGTCGGGGCCGGGAAGGCCGAAGTGCTCGCGGCGGCCGGGGCCCGGGTGCGCATGGTCGCGCCCGAGCCCGGCGAGCACGCGGCGGCGCTCGTGTGCGAAGGGCGCATCTCGCTTCGCGCCGGGCGCTTCGAGGAATCGGACCTCGACGGCTGCCGCCTCGTGGTCGCAGCGACCGACGACCGCGCGCTCAACCGGCGCATCGTCGCGCTCGCGGAGGCGCGCGGAGTGCTCGCGAACAGCGCCTCCGAGGCCCGGATCGGACACTTCTCGATGCCCGCGATCGTGGATCGTTCCCCGGTGCTCGCCGCGGTATCGACCGGAGGAGCCTCGCCCTCGCTCGCCCGCTACGTGCGCGCCCGCCTGGAGACCCTCATTCCCCGCTCCTTCGGCCGCCTCGCGGAGCTCGCGCGCGCGTCGCGCGACGAAGTCAACGCGCGTCTGCCCCGAGTCTCCGACCGGCGTGCGTTCTGGGACCGGGTCTTCGAAGGCCCGATCGCCGAGATGGCCTTCGCGGGACGATTCGAGGACGCCCGCATCGCGCTGCGGGCCCTGCTGAACGAGGGCCGCGATGCCGGCCCCGCCGTCGGGGAGGTCTACCTCGTCGGCGCCGGCCCCGGCGATCCGGACCTGCTCACCTTCCGCGCGATGCGCCTGATGCAACAGGCGGACGTCGTGGTCCACGATCGCCTCGTCTCGCCGGGGGTGCTCGCGCTCGCGCGCCGGGACGCGGAGAAGATCTACGCGGGAAAGCGGCGCGCCGATCACACGCTCCCCCAGCCCGGCATCAACCGGCTCCTGGTCGGGCTCGCCCGAGACGGCAAGCGGGTGCTGCGCCTCAAGGGAGGCGACCCTTTCACCTTCGGACGCGGCGGGGAGGAGATCGCCACCCTCGCCGAGGAGGGAATCCCCTTCCAGGTCGTCCCCGGCGTGACCGCGGCCTCGGGCTGCGCCGCCTACGCCGGCATTCCGCTGACCCACCGCGACCACGCGCACGCCTGCATCTTCGTCACCGGCAACCGCGTCAAGGGACGCGTGGTGCTCGACTGGGAGGCGGTGGCGCGCCCGGACCAGACCCTCGTCGTCTACATGGGGCTCGAGAGCCTGCGCGAGATCTGCACGGGGCTCGTCCGGCACGGACTCCACGCCGCGACGCCCGCCGCCCTCGTCGAGCAGGGCACGACCGAGAGGCAGCGAGTCATCGAAGGTACGCTCGACGCGCTCGCCGATCGGGTCGAAGGCGCCGATGCTCGCGCGCCCGCGCTCCTCATCGTGGGCGAGGTCGTGCGCTTGCGCGAGCGTCTCGACTGGTTCCGGGCCGGCGAGGGGGAGTCGCCGCGCGCGCACGCGACCCTCGCCCACTCCGGGCCGGAGTCCGGTCGCGAAGGGTCATGAAAGCGGGAATCCACGGCGGGCAAGGCGCGCCTCTACCCACGCGAGCGCGGCGGCGACCGACTCCACCCGCTCGCCCGGCGGCGGGGGCGGGCGGGCGATCATGACCACCGGCAGTCCCAGCGCGCGGGCCGCTGCGAGCTTGGCGTGCGCGGCAGGCCCGCCGCTGTTCTTCGATACGAGGATGTCGATCGAGCGCGATTCGAGGAGGTTGCGTTCCCCGTCGAAGTCGAAAGGCCCCCGAGCGAGCAGCAGCTCCACGCGCGCCGGGTCGAGCGCGACCTCCGGCGCTTCGATGGCGCGAACGACCAGGCGGAGGTCCGGGATGCGGAGAAAGGGGCCGAGGCCGCGGCTCCCGATCGTCAGCAGCACGCGCTCGCCGAGCGCGGGCAGCGCCCGCGCCGCGCTTTGCGTGTCGGCAACCTCCACCCAGCGCTCGCCGGGCTCAGGGGTCCAGGGTGCGCGGTGGAGCGCGAGGCGGGGTACCGCCGCCGCCTCGCAGGCGGCGGCGGCATGCGCGGAGATCGCTTCCGCGTAGGGATGGGTCGCATCGATCACCAGGCCGATCCCTTCGGCGCGGAGCCAGGTCTCCAGCCCGCCGGCGCCGCCGAAGCCGCCGCGGCGCACCGCGCCGGCAACGGGCGCCGGCTGCCGCGTCAGGCCGGCGAGCGAGGTGATCGCCTCGACTCTCGGATCGGCTTCGAGCGCGCGGGCGAGCTCGACCGCCTCGCGCGTGCCTCCGAGCAGGAGCAGGCGTTCAGGCATCCGCTCTCCTGTAGCAATGTGTCACCGATTTTCGTCGCGAGGGCGGGCCGCGCCGAAGCACGAGCACTCAGTCATCGCTGCGGGCGACGATCGCGCCGGTCCGATCGACGATGACGACGTCGATTTCGAACGTGGCGCGCGCCACACCGCGCGCCGTGTCGCGCGCGGCGTCTGCTACCGCGCGGCCGAGTGGCAACGCTGCCTCCCGCGCGAGGCCAAGCACCTCGCCCGCGCTGTTCGCGGCGCCGATTCGCCGGCAGAGCACGGCGTCTGCGCCGACATCGGCGGCACGCTCGGCGAGTCGCGCGCAGTCGACCTGGCTGCGGGCGGAATGGAGGTCGAGGTGGCCGTCGGCGAGCTTGGAGATCTTTCCGAAGCCCCCGCCAATGGTCACCCGAGGCACCGGGTGCCGGCGCAGGTACTTGAGGAACCCGCCTGCGAAGTCCCCCATGTCGATCATCGCCTCCAGGGGGAGCCCGTAGAGCGCTCGCACCGTGTCTTCCGAGGTGCTCCCGGTGCAGCCGGCCACATGGGGCAACCCGACCGCGCGCGCCACGTCCACCCCGCGGTGGATCGAGTGGATCCAGGCCGAGCAGGAGTAGGGGATGACGATGCCGGTGGTGCCGAGGATCGAAAGCCCCCCGACGATGCCGAGGCGCGGGTTCCAGGTGCGCTCGGCGAGGCGCTCGCCGTCGCGCACCCCGATTTCGACGATCACGTCGCCCCGCGCGCCGTGCGCGGCGGCGACCTCCGCCACCGTCTCGCACATCATCCGTCGCGGCACCGGGTTGATCGCGGGCTCGCCGACCGCAACCGGGAGACCGGGCCGCGTCACGGTCCCGACTCCCGCTCCGGCCCGGAACTCGACGCCCGCCCCGGGCGCGCCTTCGCGCACCGTGGACTCGACGAGCGCGAGGTGCGTGACGTCGGGGTCGTCGCCCGCGTCCTTGACGATGCCCGCCCGGGCGAACCCGGAGCCGAGCGCCTCCGTTGCGAGCGCGAAGGAAGGCCGCTGTCCCTTCGGCAGCGTGATCGTCACCGGATCCGGGAACTCCCCGGTGAGCAGCGCGGTGTACGCGGCCCGGGTCGCAGCGGTGGCGCAGGCGCCGGTGGTCCAGCCCCGGCGCAGGCGCGCTTTTCCTGGCGGCGACATTCGGGGATTGTAGAGACTCGGTGTGGCGCCGGTCCCGCTCCGTGCGGCATTGGGGCAGGACGGTGCGACGCCGGATCCAATGTGTGGATCCCCGGTCCCGTGGGGTGGATGATTTGTCGCGCCGGTGTGGTTTCCACCATTCCCTTGCTGAGCGGGAATCCACGAAAATCGAGGGAGCATGAATGGCAATTTCCACAAGAGCCTGCCACGGACCGGTTCCCTGTCCCCGCTGTCGCGCAAGGAACTTCGGGGGTGTTCGCGCGCGCAGAGTGTCCGCTCCCGCCATTCCCTTGCTGAGCGGAATCCACCCGAGCCAGGGTGGCAGGGGCACTTCCATCCAAGCAGGGGTTCCTGAAGCCCCCTTCCGATTTCATCGCAGCGGGGCGTGCCAGGCGTGTCGGAGGTGACCCGGGGGTTCGTGATCGCCGCCCCTGCCTCGGGGAGCGGCAAGACGACCGTCACGCTCGCGTTGCTGCGGCATCTCCGCGACGCCGGGGTGCGGGTCGCCTCGCTCAAGGTGGGTCCGGACTTCATCGACCCCTGCTTTCACGCCGCCGCGAGCGGCCGGCCCTGCTTCAACCTGGATCCCTGGGCGATGCGGGCGTCCACCTTCGCCGCCGCCATCGCCGCCGCCTCGCACGAGGCGGAGCTGGTCATCGCGGAAGGGGTCATGGGCCTTTTCGACGGGGCGACCGCGCATGAGGGCTCGACCGCGGATGTCGCGGCGGCCACCGGCTGGCCGGTGCTGCTCGTCGTGGACGCGGGCGCGATGGCGGCCTCCGCCGCGGCGGTGGTTCACGGCTTTGCGGGTTTTCGGTCCGATGTCGAGATCGCGGGGGTCGTGTTCAATCGAGTGGGCAGCGACCGGCACGCGGAGCTGCTCCGGGAGGCGAGCGCGAAGACGGGCGTGCCGGTGCTCGGAGCCTTGCGCCGCGATCCCGCGCTCTCGCTGCCGGATCGGCATCTCGGGCTGGTGCAGGCTTCCGAGCACCCCGACCTCGAGGGCTTCCTGAGCCATGCCGCGGATCGGGTCTCGGCCGCGCTCGACATCGAGGCCCTGATGGCTCTTCCCCGGTGCGCCCGGATCCGCGCATCGTCTCCCCCGCCCTCCGGCGCTTGCGCCACACCGCTTCCGGTGCTGGGCCAGCGTATCGCGGTCGCCCGCGATCGGGCCTTCGACTTCGCCTACCCGCTGGTGCTCGAAGGGTGGCGCCGGGCCGGGGCCGAGGTTTCGATGTTCTCGCCGCTGGCCGACGAGGCTCCGCCGGCCGCCGCCGATGCCGTCTACCTTCCCGGCGGCTATCCCGAGCTCCACGCGGGACGCATCGCGGGCGCACGGAGATTCATGTCGGGACTGCGGGCCGCCGCCGCGCGCGACGCGGCGGTGTACGCCGAGTGCGGGGGCTACATGGTGCTCGGCGAGTCCCTGACGGATGCGCAAGGGGAATCGCACGCGATGGCCGGGCTGCTGCCGCTCGAAACCACCTTCGCCGAGCGGGGCCTGACGCTGGGGTACCGTAGCGCCGCCGTGCTCGCCGACGGCCCGCTGGGCGGTGCCGGCGCCGCCTTTCGCGGCCACGAGTTTCACTACGCCAGGGTGTTGCGCGAGGACGGCGACTCGGCGCTCTTCCGCTGTGCGGACGCGAAGGGACGGGATCTGGGCACGACCGGGCGCAGAGCAGGCAATATCATGGGATCCTTCGTGCACCTGGTTGATTGCAGCTTCCGCAGCGCACCGTGACGCTTCCCCCCGTAGTCGAGGTTCCACCCGTCTCGCGCGAGCTGGACGACGCGATCCGGCGTGCCATCGATTCCAAGACCAAACCTCAGGGCGCCCTCGGAGTCATCGAGTCCCTCGCCGCGCGCATAGCCCGGATTCAGGGCACGCTCGAACCCGGTCTGCGCCTCTGCCGCCTCGTCCTCTTCGCCGCCGACCACGGCGTCGCGCACGAAGGCGTCTCCGCCTACCCCCAGCAGGTGACGCGGCAGATGGTTGCGAACTTCCTCTCCGGAGGCGCCGCCGCGAACGTGTTCGTGCGGGAGGTCGGCGTGGACCTGAGCGTGGTCGACGCGGGGGTCGCCGGCGCGCCCATGGACACCCCCGGTCTCGTGCCGCGCCGCGTCGCAGGAGGCACCCGCAACTTCGTCCACGGTCCCGCAATGACCACCGAGCAGTGCGACGATGCGTTCCGGGACGGACTCCTCCTCGGCGAAGACATCTCGGCGGACGCCGCCGCCTTCGGGGAGATGGGGATCGGCAATACCTCATCGGCGAGCCTCGTTGCCCACAAGCTCACCGGCGTGGGCCTCGCGGACCTGGTCGGCCGGGGGACCGGCCTCGACGATGCCGGCCTCGCCCACAAGAAACAGGTGCTGGAGCGGGCCGCGTCCCGCACCGCTCCTCGCCTCGAGCCCGCCCACGCGCTCCGCGAGTACGGCGGATTCGAGAGCGTCATGATGGCCGGCGCCATGATCGGCGCGGCCCGCACGGGAGCGGTGGTGCTCGTCGATGGTTTCATCGCGAGCGTGGCGGCGCTCGCGGCGGTCCGGCTCGCACCGGCCCTGAGCGACTACCTCGTGTTCGCCCACCGTTCCGCGGAGCCCGGGCACCAGGCGGTGCTCGAAGCCCTGGGCGCCCGGCCGCTCCTCGATCTAGACCTGCGCCTCGGCGAAGGCACCGGAGCCTTGCTCGCATGGCCCCTGCTCCGGTGCGCGGCGGCGATGCTCTCGGACATGGCGAGCTTCGCGAGCGCAGGGGTGAGCGGTCCGCAGGGATGAGCGCCGCGCCAGGGCCCCGGGGCGAGCAGCGCGGGGGAGGGACGGCTT
>CAYUVU010000397.1:0-7765 GCA_964448205.1 uncultured Acidobacteriota bacterium | reverse complement strand
GGCGACGCAGGAGGCCACCGGCATCGCCGGTGAACACTCCCTCCGGGTGATCCTCACCGCCGGACCGCAGGGTGGCCAGCCCGCCCTGATCATCCTGGTGCGGCCCCTGCCGCCGCTTCCGGTGGACCCGGAACGGGAGGGTGTCGGAGTCTTCCGGTCGCACTGGATCCGCGCCGCGCCGGGAGGGCTCCCGGCCGACGTCAAGAGCACGAACCTGCTGGGTGCCCGGCTGGCCGTGCGGGAGGCCGAAGCGGCGGGGGCCCACGAGGCGGTGATTCGCGGAAGCGGCGGCGACCTGACGGAAGGGGCGACCTCGAACCTGTTTCTCGTGGACGACGGCGTCATCCTCACGCCGCCGCTCGAAGAGGGCCTGCTGCCCGGGATCACCCGGGCTCTGGTGCTGGAAGTCCTGCGGGAACTGGAGATCCCGTTCGAGGAGACCCCCCTCGGACCCGGATGGCTCACCACCGCCGACGAGGCCTTCCTGACCAGTTCCTCGCGGGAGGTGCTGCCGGTGACCTGGTCGGTGGCGTCCGGTGAACCGCGCCGGACGATCGGGAACGGACGGCCGGGTCCGCTCACCCTTCGCGCCCTCGCCGGCTACCGCCGGGCGGTGGCCCGGCTGCTCCCGGAATCGCTTCCGGCTCCCTGACACCGGGGTCAGCGGTGATCGAACTCGGACTCCTGGGGGACCTGGCCCTGCTGGTGGGCCTCGCCATCCCCATCGTGGCGCTCGCCCACCGGGTGAACGCCCCGCCGCTTCTCGGATTCGTGCTCGCCGGGGTGCTCGTGGGCCCCGCGGGCCTCGGCCTGATCGCCGTCCCGGAGAACATCGAGACGCTGACGGAACTCGGCGTCGCCCTCCTGCTGTTCGCGGTGGGCCTCGAGCTGTCGCTCTCCCAGGTCCGGGACTGGGCCCACATGGTGTTCGTGGGTGGCGGCGTCCAGGTGGGCGGGACCATTGCGGTGGTCTTCGTGGCGGCGCTGGCGTTCGGCGTCCCCGCGCCCTACGCCCTCTTCTACGGCGCGCTCGGCGCGATGTCCTCCACCGCGATCGTGGCCAAGACCATCGCCGACCGGGAGGAGCTCGAAACACCGCATGGTCAGGCCTCGATCAGCCTGCTGATCTTCCAGGACCTCTCCGTCCTGCCCCTGGTCCTGCTCCTGCCGCTGGTGGCGGGTTTCCAGGGCGCGGCGGCCACCGCCGCGCTCACCGAACTGGTCCGCGGGCTGGTGATCGTCACCGTCCTGATCTTCGGCGGGCGCCTGCTGGCGCCTTGGGTCCTCGACCGGATCGTCCTGCTGAAGGACCGCGAGCTCTTCACGCTCTGCGTCGGGTTCTTCGGGCTCGGCGCCGCCCTCGTCACCCACACCGCGGGTTTCTCGCTGGCGATCGGGGCGTTCCTCGCGGGCCTCATCCTGTCGGAGTCCGAATACGGGGTGCAGGCCCTGTCCGACGTGCTCCCCTTTCGCGCGCTCTTTACCGGCGTGTTCTTCAGCTCCATCGGGATGCTGCTGGATCCGTCCATCTTGCTGAGCAACCCGCTGCTCGTGATCGGACTGGCAGGGGCGGCCCTGGTAGTGAAGACGGTGTTGGCCGGCGCCGGGGTGCTGGCGGCCGGCGGCCGGCTCTCCACGGCGCTCGCCACCGGAGTGGGCCTCGGCCACGTCGGCGAGTTCGCTTTCCTGCTGGCGTCGGTCGGCATCCCCCTCGGCCTGTTCCGCGGCGCGGACTACCAGTTGTTCCTGAGCACCGCGATCCTCTCCATGATCGCCGCGCCGCTCTTCATCCGGGCCGGACCGGCGATCGTCGAGTGGGTGGACCGGCGCCGGCCCCAGGACTCGCACCCGGACGCCGAGAAGATCCACCGGGCGGCGGACCACACGGTCGTCGTCGGCTACGGGCTCGCCGGCCGGTATCTGGCGCGGGTGCTCCAGGCGGCCGGAATCGCCTGCATCGTCGTCGACCAGAACCCGGAACTCGTGCGCCGGGCCCGCGCCGACGGCATCCCCGCCATTTTCGGAGACGGCACCCAACCCGCCGTCCTCGACCACGTGCAGGCGCGACGGGCGCGCGCGATCTTCTTCACGATCAACTCACCCGGCAACGAGCGCCGGGGAGTGGCGCTCGCGCGCGAACTGAACCCGGCGGCGCACATCGTGGTCCGCACGCGCTACGTGCGCGCGATCGACGACCTGCTGGCGCTCGGCGCCACCGACGTGGTCGTCGAGGAGTTCGAGGCGTCCCTGGAACTCTTCGCCAAGGCGCTCGAGAGCTACGAGATCCCGATCAACCGGATCTGGCGCGAACTCGAGTCCGTGCGGGCCGAGCACTACGGCCTCTTCCGGGACCGCCCCCACCCCGACCTGCGCCTCGACGCCCTGAAACACCTCGGCATCCACGACGCGCTGGAGCTGGTCGAGGTGGAGGCGGCCGCCGGAGCGGTGGGCGAGACGGCGTCGACGCTCGACCTCCGGCGCCGTACCGGCGCGATCCAGGTCGCGGTGGTCCGCGACGGCCGGCCCATCCATGAGGGGCAGACCGAGACGCGGTATCGGACCGGCGACACGGTGGTGCTGATCGGGGACCGGACCAGCCTGGACGCCGCGCTCGGGCTGTTTCGATCCCCGGCGCCTCCCGCTCCGCCGTCGCTTCCATTCTGAAAAATCCTGGGCTCCGGCCCTCCCCGGCGGTGGTACATTGGCCGACGGACATGTTCGCGGCCCTGCTCCGCGGAAGGGCCGCAGTCCGGCTCCTGCTCTTGGGAATCTGCGCGGCCCTTTTGCCGTTCCTGACGCCGGGCACCGGTCTTTCCCAGGGGCAGGTGGACTTCGAGACCGCCCGCTTCGACCGGCGGCTGCCCGCCGTCCGCGCCGCCCAGCCGGTCAGGATCGACGGCATCCTCGACGAGGACGAATGGGCCGGCGCTCCCCTCGCGACGGACTTCATCCAGGGCAACCCCAACGAAGGGATGCCGGCGACCTTCGTGACCGAGGTCCGGGTGCTCTACGACGATGACTTCCTCTACGTCGGCGCCCTCGCCCACGACGAACCGGACGGGTTGATCGTGAACGACCTCTCGCGGGACTTCTCGACGCGCGCCGGCGACATCTTCGGCGTCATCGTGGACACGTTCCACGACCGGCGGAACGGCTACATGTTCGAAACGAATCCGGCCGGGGCGAAGTTCGATGGACAGGTCTTCAACGAGGGGCGCGAGTTCAACCGCGACTGGGACGGCGTCTGGCACGTCGAGACCCTGCGCACCGAGCGCGGCTGGCAGACGGAAATCGCCATTCCCTTCAAGACGCTGCGGTTCCGGGAGAGCCCCGAACAGACCTGGGGAATCAACTTCCTGCGGCGGATCCGGCGGCTGAACGAGGACTCGTTCTGGGCGCCCATCCCGCGCTTCTTCAACTTCGCCCGCATCTCCTACTCCGGCACCATCGAGGGACTCACCGGGCTCCGGTCCGGCGGCCGCTTCAAGGTGACCCCCTACGCGGGCGCTGAGACCAGCCAGGGGGCCGCCGACTCCGACGAGGGAACCACGAACTCCGCGGATCTGGGCGTGGACGCCAAGGTGCTGGTCGGCACCGGACTGAACCTCGACCTGACCGTGAACACCGACTTCTCGCAGGTCGAAGCGGACATCCAGCAGGTCAACCTCACCCGCTTCAACCTCTTCTTTCCCGAGAAGCGGGACTTCTTCATCGAGAACTCCGGCATTTTCCGCTTCGGGGTCCCGAACGATTCCAGGATCACCCAGTTCCGGGCCGACTTCGGGCAGGCCTTCAATCCTTCGACGCTGCGCGCCAGCCAGAGCCGGGGCGACGACCTCTACCTGTTCTTCAGCCGCCGCATCGGCCTCTCGCGGACGGGCACCCCGATCCCGGTGCTCGGCGGCGGGCGGCTCACTGGCCGGGCCGGCGCCTACGAGCTCGGGGTGATGAGCATCCAGACCGGCGAACACGAGGACGCCCCCGGAACCGAGAACTTCACGGCGGTCCGGGTGCGCCGCAACGTCGGAGGCAACTCGGACGTGGGCGCCGTCTTCCTGAACCGGGAAACGGGGTCCGGGAGCGACCACTACAACCGCTCGATGGGCCTCGACGCCAACATCCGGGTCACCCCCGAGCTCGAGGTGAACTCCTTCTGGGCGCGGACCGCGACGCCCGGCCTGGTCGGCGACGACCAGGCGGCGCGGGTGGCGGCGAACTACGACGGCCGGCTCTGGCAGTTCCGGGGCGCGTGGACCCGGCTCGGGGACGACTTCAACCCGGAGATGGGTTTCGCCCCCCGGATCGGGGTCCGCCGCCTGCTCGGCTATGTCGGCTACCACTACCGCCCGTCCTGGTGGAGCGACATCATCCGGGAGATCAACCCCCACTTCGAGTGGAACGACTACGTGAACTCCGACGGGGAGCTGGTGAGCCGATACACCAACTGGCACGTCGGTTTTCGCCACCAGAACGGCGCGTTCTTCGAGTTCGGCTACAACGACAGCATCGAGAACACCTTCGCGCCGTTCCCCCTGCACCCGACCACCACGGTGCTGCCGGGCGAGCACCCCTACGACGAGTGGTTCGTCATGCTCTTCTCGGACCCGAGCCGGCCGATTTCCCTGAACGGCCGCTACGACTGGGGCGGCTTCTACTCGGGCGACCGGAAGGCGCTCAACCTCAGCACCGTGGTCCGCGTCGGCGGGAAGCTGACCTCCTACATCGGATGGAGCCGGAACGACATCTCGCTCCCCGAGGGCGCGTTCGTGGCCGACCTGCTCACCGCCCGGGTGACCTACACCTTCACCACCACGATGTTCCTGAACGCGCTCATCCAGTACAACAACATCACCGAGGACTGGAGTTCGAACATCCGCTTCAACCTGATCCACCGGCCCCTTTCCGACTTCTTCATCGTGCTGAACGACCGGCGCGATCCGATGGGCAACCGTCTCGACCGGGCGCTCGTCGCCAAGTACACGATCCTGATGGATTTCTGACGAATACCCCGCGGTTGCGGGGGAAGGAGAACACCATGAAGACCATGCTCGACCAGCACAAGGACACCGCCTATGCGCTCCTGCGCATCGTGTCCGGTTTCCTGTTCCTCTGTCACGGCGCCCAGAAGCTCCTCGGGGTCATGGGCGGAACACAGCGCGAGCTGATGTCCCTGATGGGGTTGGCGGGGGTGATCGAGTTCGTCGGCGGACTCGCCCTCATGGTCGGCTTCATGACCGGCATCGCGGCGTTCATCTCGAGTGGCCAGATGGCGGTGGCCTACTTCATGGCGCACCAGTTCCGCACCGACGACGCCGGAATGATGCTCGGCTGGTTCCCGATCGAGAACCGGGGCGAGCTGGCGGTCCTCTACTGCTTCCTGTTCCTGTTCATCGCGATGACGGGAGCGGGGAAGTGGAGCGTGGACAACCGCTGAGGGATCGCTCCCCCGCTTGGAACGCCGGCTTCAGCCGGCACAGCCCGCCGCAGGCGGGGGGCGGGACGGACTCGTTCGCCGGGATGGCGCAGTTGCGCGCGCCAATGGACCCGGGGTAGCCGCGAACCGCCCGCGGCCCCGCGGGCCGCTGTGTCGGCTGAAGCCGGCCCAGTTCTCCCGGTGGGGGCTCCAGGCCGTCCCGGCCACCAGGCCAGGCAGCCGGACGCGCTTCGGCCGCGCTTCAGCGGCGGCGGCGGCGCTGTCGCTGGATGACTTTCACCTGGTCCGGATCGGTGACGCCGATGAACAGCTGATCGTCCTCCTCCATCACCTCGCCGGTGATCTGCAGGTTCCGTCCCTTGTAGCGCTTCATCGGGTCCACACCCGTCCACAGGTGCATGTGGGACTCCGGAATGAGGGCCAGGAAGCCCGACAGGAAGGCGATGTGAAAACCGGACCCCTGAATCATGCGCACGTCGACGGCCCGGCCCCCGACGGTGATCTCCTCGCCGACGTGCCCGGCGGTCACGTCCCCGACCGCCGTCACCTCGACCGCTTCCTCGGCCGGGGGCGCCTGCGCAAACGCCGCCGGAGCGATCAGGAGCACGAACGCGGCCGCCGCCGCGTGCCGGTTGCGGATTGTCATGACAGCCTCCCCGGCCGGCCCCGTGGCGGCGGCGGACAGGCGGACCGCGGAAGCCGGCGAGGGCGGCGCAACCCTGTTATAGCAGCCCGCGACGAAACGCGGGGGGCGTGCGGTCCGGCGCTGGCGCGCTAGCGGCCGGCGGGGACCGCAGCGGCGTGCGACACCGCGGCCGCCGCCAGGATCGCCGCGGCCGGATCGTCCCCACGGGGCCGGCGACGGCGGCGCTGGCGGGGAACGATCTCGATCTGACTACGCTCGCTGACGCGGATGTAAGGCAGTTCGCCCTGTTCCTCGATCTCGCCGCTGATCTTGATGATGCGCCCCCTGGCGTAGACCTTCACCGGGTCGGTTCCTTCCCAGTCACCGAGATCCTCCCGCGGGATGAACACCCGGAAGGGGTAGTCGATGTGGGTCCGGTCGAAGTGGATCGTGACGCCCTGGACGGGGTTGCTCTCGGTTCTCTGGATCCGTCCACGCACGACCAATTCCTCCCCGACATTGTCGAGGGTGATCTCATGCGCTTCCACGAACGCCTCCTCTTCGGCGGGGGGATCCTGAGCCAACGCCACGGGGGCGATCAGGAGCGCGAACGCGGCCGCAGCCGCGAGGGTAAAGCGGAATCTCATGGCAGCCTCCTCGGTCGGCCCCTCTACGGCGACGAACGGGAGAACCGCACGGGCCAGCCGGGGCCGGCGCACTGCTCTTTGTAACAAGACCTTGCGTCCCGAGTCAAAGGGGGATTTCCCGAAAGGGCGATCCCGAGGGCCTCAGTGGCCGGAGCGGCCGGCGCAGAAGCTAGTGGAGCGTCTCGGACCGCTTCCGCTCGTGCTCTTCGTAGTAACGCTCGAACCGGGCGCGCCGCCGGCGGCGCCGGAGGTCGTTCCACAGGACCCCCAGCCGGGAGCGGTATCTCGGAAGCAGGCCGTCCCGCCGCAGCAGGACGTATCCCACCACCAGCCCTCCGAGGTGAGCGATGTGGGACACCCCGTCGGAGGCCGCCGACAGGGAACCCGCCAGCGAAATGAAGCCGAACAGGATCACCATGTGGCGCGCGCTCATGGGCAGGATGCCGAGCAGGTAGACCTGCGCCGACGGGAACAGGAGGCCGAATGCCAGGAGCAGCCCGTACACCGCCCCCGAGGCGCCGATGTGGAGCGCGTCGAAGAACGCCGGCAGCGGCAGCAGCGCGAAGAGTCCGGCCCCGACGCCGCAGAGCAGGTAGTAACGGACGAAGCGGCGCCGTCCCCAGACCTGCTCGAGCTGCGACCCGAACATGTAGAGCACGAACATGTTCATCAACAGGTGGAACAGGCCGCCGTGCAGGAACATGTAGGTGAACAGGCGCCACACCTGGAGCGAGAGCACCGCGGGCGGGTAAAGCCCGAAGAACACCGTGACCGCCGGGACCAGGAGCTGGACCAGGTACACCCCGCCGGTGATCAGGATGAGCTGCTTGACCCCGGTGGGCATGGCCCCGCCCCCGAACCCCACCCCGGTCCGGTAGCTGCGGTACACGGCCTCAGGAAGCGCGCCGGGCGGCCGGCGCCGGTTCCAGGATCTCGCGCAGATAGCGCCCGGTCCAGGACCCGGCGTGCCGGGACACCGCCTCGGGAGTGCCGCAGACGACGAGCTCCCCGCCGCGCCCGCCGCCGTCCGGCCCGAGGTCCACCAGGTAGTCGGCGGTC
>CAYUVU010000396.1:0-14951 GCA_964448205.1 uncultured Acidobacteriota bacterium | reverse complement strand
ACCCGCCCCCGGCCCGGACGGACGAGGAGGCGGACTAGGCATGGCTCGCCGGGACAACTGGTCGGGACCGGTCCTGATCATCATCGGAATCGTCTTCCTGCTGTCCAATCTCGACCTCGTCGATCTGGGCGATCTACTGCGTTTCTGGCCGCTCATCCTGATCGCGGTGGGCGCGCGGCTGGTGTTTCGGGACCGCCGCTCCGGCTCGGGGCCCGTTTCCGGCCCGCCGCCCCCTCCGTGACGGACTCGGGAACGGCAGCCGATCCGCCACGGTCCGGGGGCGGATGCGGCACCGCTTTCGGAATCGCGTTGATCGCTTTCGGGGGGCTGTTTCTCTGGGTGAACCTGACGGACACCCCGCTGGCGCTGCTGCTCCTCGACGCGGCGCCGCTGGCGGCGGTCTGGTGGCCGCTCCTGCTGGTGGCGTGGGGCGCGTCGAAGCTCATCACCCGGCTGCGGACCGGGCGCACCCGCCTCGGATTCGGGGAGGTCCTCCTCCTGGCGCTGGTGGTCCTCGGCGGCACCATTCTCACGCTCGCGGAGCGCGCCATCGAGAGCCAGGGGCTCGCGCCCCGGGTGACGGAAGTGCGGCGTCTGATCGAACAGCAGTCGGACTCGTTTCCCGTCCATTCCTTCGTCACCGAAGAGTCCGTTTCCCTGGCCGCCGCGGGAGAGGTCGAGATCCTGATTTCACTGCCCGCCGGCAACATCCGGGTAGAGGCGGCTGCCGTCGCCGATCCCGGGAGCTCCGTGACCCCCGGTCCGGAACCGGAGGGCCAGGACATTCCTCGCGAGGCGGGGATCGAGGGCCGGCTCCAGCTCGTGAAGCGCGTGTGGGCCGCCGACGGCGAAGCGGCCGCCTCCCGGGCCGACGCGGTGCGGCTCCGCGCCGGCCCCCTCGACCCCGAGACCGGCCAGTTTCCCGTCCGGATCGAAGACTCCGGGACGTCGGAAGTGGCGCTCGAGTTGCTCGCGACCCTCCCTCCGGGAGTGCGGGTCTCCGCCTTCACCGACGAGGGGTGGGTGCGGGTGGACGGTCCGTTCGCCCGGGTGGAAGCCCGCACCAACGACGGTCCCGTCGAGGTTCGGGGCGCGGAAGGTCCCGTCTCGCTCACGGTGCGCAACGGAGCGGCGTGGGCCTCGGAGATCGGGGGTGCGCTCGCGATCGAGGCACGGCGCGCCTCCGTCGAGGTGGATGGAGTCGCGGGGACCGCCACGGTCCATGCGGAGGGCGCTCCGGTGTGGATCACGGCCGCGGCAGCTTCGGTAACGGTTCGCGGCCGCAACGCGCCGGTGGCGGTCGAGGACTCGTTCGGCCCGATCGAGGTCGAGACCCGGATCTCTCCCATCCGCCTGGAACGGATCGGCGGTTCGGCGGTGCTCCGTTCCGAGTTCGGCGACGTGGTGGCCATGTCCATCGAAGGCCCGCTCGAGATCCGGACCGACTCCGCCGACCTCGAGGTACGGAAGGCGCGTTCCGGGGTGGAGGTTCAGGCGGCCGGCGGATCGCTGGTTCTGGACGAGGTCGCGGGCGCGCTGACGGTGGCCAGCGGCCGCGGCGAGGTGCGGGCGTCGCGGCTGTCCGGACCGGCGACGTTCACCGGCGACGCTGGCGCCATCACCGTCCGCGGTTTCGGGGACGCCCTGTCGGTCAGGAGTGGAGACGCCGAGGTGGACGTCGCCACCGACGCACTCGGTGGAGAGGTCGGACTCGCCACCGGGCGCGGGGACGTCCGGCTGGCGTTGCCGTCCGCGGGGTCCTTCTCCCTTTCCGCCGAGACCGGCGGCGGCGATGTCGAAAGCGAGTTCACCCTGGAGCGGCGCGAGGCGGAAGGGACGTCGCGATGGGAAGGCCGCGCGGGGTCCGGCGCCGAACGGGTGACGATTTCGACCCGGGAAGGCGACATCACGCTGCGCGCGCATCCACCCGCGGGAGAAACGCGGTGAGGCGCTCCGTTCCCCTTCTCGCCGCCGTCCTGGTGGCGCCGGGCGTCTTGTCGTGGGGTTGTCTTCCCGGCGTCGACGAGACGTCCGTGGAGACGATCCGCCGGCCCGCGGCCCCCGAACTCGCGATCCGCCTCGATCGGGGTTCGGTGATCGTCCGGGAACACCTCGGCGCCGAGTTCGAGATCGAGGTCTGGCGAACCGCGCAGGCGCCGTCCCGGGAAGCCGCCCAGGCGGCGCTCGAAGCCCTCGTCGTCGATCTCGAACGCGACCCGGATTCGGGCGCCCTGACCGTCACCGGCCGCAGCGCCACGGCCGGGACCTTTCGGCCGTGGGAAGAACTCGCCCTCAGCTTGAGGATCGCCGTTCCGCCGGGCACGGCGGTCGATGCCCGGACCGGCTCGGGGAGGATCGAACTCGAGGGCCTCACCGGCCCCGTCCGGGCGACCTCCGCCTCCGGCCGCATTGCCGCCAACGACCTCCGGTCGCCGGCGGGGACGGCGCCGGAACCGATCCGGCTGCGCACCGCGGAGGGCCGGATCGCCGCGCAGGGCCTCGAGGGGAGCGTCCGGGCCGAAAGCGGAGACGGGCGCATCGAGCTCGAGGGACGACTGCAGGAGGTCAGCGCGGTGACGGGCGACGGCCGTATCGAGATCAACGTCCGCGGCGGTGGTTCCCCGCCGGCCGGAGAGTGGTTCCTGCGGACCGGGAGCGGCTCGGTGCGGCTCACCCTGCCCCGGGTGACCGACGCCGTGGTGACGGCCGTGGGAAGACCGGATGCCGACGACAGCCGCGATTTTTCGGACTGGCGGCGGGAGGGGCCGCTGGCTCTCGGCACGCTGGGCGATGGGACGGGACCCCGCATCCACCTGAGGACCGGCGACGGCTCCGTCCGGGTGCGGTTCGCGGACCGGGACTGACCCGGGGCGGCGACCCGGTTCCGGCGCGGACGTCCTCGCGCGGCTCCCCGCGCGGCAGGTCAGTAGCGCGGAGCGGGCAGGGAGGAACCGGTGATCTGACGGTAGGCGCTCAGGAAACGCTCGGTCGTGCCGCGCACGATGCTGTCGGGCAGGTGCGGCGCCGGCGGCTCCTTGTTCCAGTCGACCGTTTCCAGGTAGTCCCGGACGTACTGCTTGTCGAAGCTGGACTGGAGTTTCCCGGGGGCGTATTCGTCGGCGGGCCAGAACCGCGACGAGTCCGGGGTCAGGACCTCGTCGATGACGTACAGCTTCCCGTCGTCGTCGTGCCCGAACTCGAACTTGGTGTCGGCGATGATGATGCCCCGCTCGGCGGCCCACTCCACCCCGCTCGCGTAGATCTCCCGGGAGACCTCGTGGAGGCGGGTGGTCAGCTCCCGGCCCAGCGCGTTCGCCATGAAGTCCTCGCTCACGTTCTCGTCGTGTCCGTCCTCGGCCTTCGTCGCCGGCGTGAAGAGGGGCTCGGGGAAACGCTCGGCGAGTTGCATCCCGCTCGGGAGCGAGATGCCGCACACGCTGCCTTCCCGCCCGTACTCCTTCCAGCCTGACCCGTAGAGGAACCCGCGCATCACGCACTCGAAGGGGATCGGGTTCAGCCGGCGCACCAGCATGGAACGACCGTCCAGCATTCCCTTCGCCGGCGCCAGCACGCCGGGGTACTCGTCCACGTCGTCGGTGACCAGGTGGTTGGGAACGATGTGTTCGGTCCGCCGCAGCCACCACGCGCTCAGGCTGTTCAGCACCCGGCCCTTCTCGGGAATCCCCTCGGGGAGCACGACGTCGAAGGCCGACACCCGATCCGTCGTCACCAGCAGGAGCTGATCGCCGACGGCGTAGATGTCGCGGACCTTGCCGCGGGAACGGAGGGCGACACCCTCGAGAGAGGTCGTTAGAACTGCTTCGGCCATCCGCGAATTCTACGGAGGAAGGGGTCCCAGAATGTGGCGAAAAACAGCAGGCCGAAGCGTGCGCGAGACTGACTCCGGCCATGCCGCCGGCGCGTGGCGGAAGCCGGCCCAGTCATGTGCAGCCGCGCCGGTCAGGGCGGCGCCACCGGCCTCACGGCCGGCACGGTGGCCGTCCCCGCGAGCGGGACGGCGGCTCCGGTCCCGGGCCGCTCCTACCGTCGCCGGTCGCCGCGGTCGCGGTCGCGGCCGCCACGCCGCCGCGGCGGCCGGGGCGGCAGCGGCGGCAGGCCCGCCCGCTCCCGGATGATGTCCTTGCAGGAGAGGCGCGTCCGGCCGTTGCCGTCCACCTCGATGACCCGGACCTCGACCTCGTCGCCCTCCTGGAGCTCGTCCCGCACGCTGTTTACGTGTCGGTCCGCGATCTCCGAGATGTGAAGCAGGCCGTCGGTGCCCGGAAGGATCTCCACGAAGGCGCCGAAGTCCACGATCGTCTTCACGACTCCGTGATAGTCGCGTCCGACCTCGGGAAGCTGGCTCACCGCGATGGATTCGATCCGCTCCTTCGCCCGCGCCGTGGACTTCGCGTCGAGTCCGGCAATGTGGATGGTCCCGTCGTCCGACACGTCCACCCGCGCTCCGGTCTCGTCGGTGATCGCCCGGATCGTCTTGCCGCCGGGTCCGATGACTTCGCGAATCTTCCGCACGGGAATCTTCATCGTGAGGATTGCCGGCGCGTACTGGGAGGTTTCGCTCCGGGGAGCGGGAATCTCGGCCGCCATGACCTTCAGGATCTCGATACGCGCCCGCCGCGCCTGCTCGAGCGCGTCGCCGACGATGTCGAGCCGCAGTCCGGAAACCTTGATGTCCATCTGCAGCGCGGTGATCCCGTTGGCGGTGCCCGCGACCTTGAAGTCCATGTCTCCGTAGTGGTCCTCGGCCCCGGCGATGTCGGTCAGCACCCGGTACTCGTCGCCCCGCGTGATGAGACCCATCGCGATTCCGGCGATGGGAGCCTTGAGCGGCACGCCGGCATCCATGAGCGAGAGACACCCCCCGGTCACCGCGGCCATGGAACTCGACCCGTTGGACTCGAGGGTGTCGGAAACCACCCGGATGGCGTAGTTGAACTGGTCCTCGGCCGGAATCGCGGGCAGGAGGGCGCGCTCGGCGAGCGCTCCGTGTCCGATCTCACGCCGGCCGGGACCCCGCATCATCCGGGCTTCTCCGACGGAGAACGCCGGGAAGTTGTAGTGCAGGAGAAAGCGCTTCTCCCCCGAGCCGTGTACCCAGTCGAGGCGCTGACTCTCGCTGAGCGGCGCCAGGGTGGTGACCACGAGCGCCTGCGTCTCGCCGCGCGTGAAGACGGCGGAACCGTGGGTCCTGGGCAGGACGCCAACGTCGCAGGACAACTGGCGAATCTCGTCGAACGCCCGTCCGTCGAGGCGCTTTCCTTCCTCCAGGATCGTGCAGCGGAGGATGTCTTCCTCCATCGCCTTGACGATGCCGGAGGCGGCGGAGCGCTCTTCGTCGCTCCGGTCTTCGAGGCTGGAAGCGATGGCCGTCTTGACCTCGTCGACGGCGCGGGAGGCCTCCAGCTTGCCCGGCGTCTGCAGCGCATCCTTCAGCCGTTCGCGAAATCCGTCCGTGATTTCGGTGGCCAGAGCGGGATCCGGATCCTTCGCAACCACCACCTGCTTCTTCGGCTGGAGCCGGCTCACGAGTTCCTGCTGGATGCCGACGATGCGCTTGATTCCCTCGTGGGCGAAACCGAGCGCCTCCACCACCCGGGACTCGGGGACGTCTTCGGCGCCCGCCTCGACCATCACGATGGCGTCTTCGGACCCCGCTACCACGAGATTCAGCGCCGACCGATCCAGGTCGGAGAACGTCGGGCAGAGAACGAACTCATCGTCCACCAGACCCACGCGCACCGCGCCGATGGACGTGTCGAAGGGGAGATCCGAGATTCCCAGCGCGGCCGCCGCCCCGGTGATCGCCAGGACATCGGAATCGTTCTCGCGATCGGTGGACAGCAGGAGACAGGTGACCTGTGTCTCGCGCCGCCAGCCGCTCGGGAACAGCGGGCGCAGCGGACGATCGATGAGCCGGCAGGTGAGGATCTCCTTCTCGTTGGGCCGCCCCTCCCGCTTGAAGAAGCCGCCCGGGATCCGGCCCGCCGCGTAGAAGCTCTCCCGGTAGTCCACCGCCAGCGGCAGGAAATCGACGTCGGGCCGGTCGCTTCGGGAGGCCGTGACCGCGGCCAGCACGACGGTGTCGCCCAATCGGACGGTCACCGCTCCCGCCGCCTGCCGGGCGAGCCGGCCGGTTTCAATAATCAGATCGTTGCTGCCGATCCGGGTCTGTACCGTTTCAATCAACTTGTTTTCTTCCTTCTCTGGTGCCGGGAACCTGCTTCCGGTTCACGGCGGTCGGTGGCCTGAGCGGCCTGCCGGCAAGTGGGCGCTGGAACTACTTTCTGAGGCCGAGGGAGGTGATCAGGGTGCGATACCGCTCCACGTCTTCCCGCCGCAGATAGTCCAGCAGCCGCCGGCGCCGGCTGACCATGCGGAGCAGACCCCGCCGCGAGGCGTGGTCCTTCCGATGATCGTTGAAATGGTCCGCCAGTCCGGTGATCCGCGCCGTCAGCAGCGCGACCTGGACTTCCGGTGAACCGGCGTCCGTTTCGTGCCGCCGGTACTTCTCGACGATGTCACGCCGTGATGTCAGTGTGAGTGCCAATTCCCTGTTTCCCTGTTGCCGCCAGCCGGGCCGGCGCTGCTCCTGGTCTTTCCTATGCCGCCTGATGAATGCTTCGGTCTGCCGGGCTCGCTGCCCGCCGGCCAAGACGCTCGGTCTTCGTGATCACAATTCCCGGGTCGGCTGGTCGTTCGCGGCGCACCTTACCACACGGGAGCAGCCGCGTTGCGTCCCGTTCCGGGGACCGGCGATGCCGGACTCAGGCGCCGCCGCTCCCCCCCGTGTTCCAGACCACGAGCGGGCGCCAGCCATCCGGCGCTGCCGCAACCACGGCGATCAGCGCCAGCCCGCCCTCGTCACCCGAACCCGCCGGAAGGTCGAGGGCCGCCACCGCGCAGCGGACCTCCGCGCCGGGTTCCGGGCCCGCGCCTTCGTCCGCGGGTTCGCTGGCGCCGCGGTACGGAAGCGGGCGGCCGTGCCCCAGGAGCCCGGCCTCCTCCTCCGATACCGCCAGTCGCGGAATCCCCCGCAGGGCCGAGAGCGGGTCCAGGAGACGTGCGGTGACGGCGTTCCGGTCCGGGAGTTCGTCGAGCCGCGCCGCGTCCGACACGTCGAAGGGTCCCACTCCCGTGCGCCGCAGGGCGGCGAGGTGAGCCGCGCCGCCGAGCCGCTCCCCGAGGTCTCGCGCGAGGGCGCGGATGTACGTCCCGGGCCCCACCTGGCAGGCGAGCTCCGCCACCTTCCCGTCGTAACCGAGGAGCCGGAGTTCGTCCACCCGGACCCGGCTCGGGGCCAACTGCACCGGACGGCCCGCCCGCGCCAGGCGGTATGCCCGGCGGCCGCCAACCTGCTTGGCCGAATAGCGGGGCGGGACCTGGTCGATTTCCCCGAGGAACTCCGGAAGCGCCCGCAGGATCGCCGACGGTTCCGGAGGGGCCGCGGGCGCGCCCAGCGGCTGCCCGGTGCCGTCGTCGGTATCGGTGGCCTGCCCGAAACACACCCGGGCCCGATACCGCTTGGCGCCCGCGGCCACGAACCGGACGAGCCGGGTAGCCCGGCCTACGCAGACGGGCAGCAGTCCGGTAGCGAAAGGGTCGAGGGAGCCGGCGTGACCGGCGCGGACCCCACCGAGTGCCGCCCGGACCCGCCGTACGACCGCGAAGGAACTGAGTCCCTCGTCCTTGTCCACGAGGAGGAGTCCGGAAATCAGTTCTTCTCCTCCCCCGGTGGGTCGGGCGGCCCCCGGTCCTCTCCCTCCCGGGACTCATCCCCCGATGTCCGGGCACGGGCGGCGCGCTCCCGGTCGAGGATCTGCTCCAGACGGATCGAGAATTCGACCGACGGATCGAACACGAACCGGATCTCCGGAGTGGCGCGGAGCCGGATTCGCGATCCCAGCAGGGTGCGCACCCTCCCCCGCGCCCGGCCGAGGACGGCGAGCGTCTCCTTCTGGTCGGCATCGCTCCCGTAGACCGAGACATAGACCCGGGCCACGGTGAGATCGCCGGTCAACTCGGCGCGGGTCACCGTCGCCCGGCCGACCCGGGGGTCCGACAGTTCGAACCGCAGGATGCCGGCCACCTCCCGCCGGATCGCCTCGGCGACCCGTTCGCGTCTTCCCGCGGTTCTCATGTGCTACTCCTGAACGGTCAGCCACTCGATCGCGGTGTCCGCCACCTCCGAAGGGTAAGCGCGAACGGCGATGTTGCGGGCCGTCTCCAGCCGGGCGCCCACGACCTGTTCTCCGAGGCCGACGGCGACCACGGATACTTCCGCCTCCCGCAGCATGTCCGGATCTCCGGTCTCGGCCACCGCCACCAGGCAGCGCGCGCGCAACCGGTCCGACAGGGACCGGACCACGCTGCGCCGATCCTTCCGCGACCGTGCGTACGGGAGGCGCAGCGTGATGCGGAGAAGTCCCACCCGCGTTCTGGGACCGGTCACGACATCAACTGCCTCGGAGGAAGGTGAAGGGGGCGCCGGGGACGGGGAGGCCCGGTCCGCCCGGCGGGGGCCCGGCTGACACGAGGGGTGAGCGGGAAGTCTTCCCTATCCGGCGAGCCCGGCCGCGGTGCTGGCGTCCCCGCCCACCGGGTTCAGTCGGCGACCGGACTGACCTGCTCCTCGCGGAACGCCTCGATGATGTCGCCGATCTTCACGTCGTTGTAGCCGGAAATGCCCACCCCGCACTCGAAGCCCTCGCGGACCTGCGCCACGTCCTCCTTGAACCGGCGGAGGCTGCCGATGCGCCCGGTGTGCACCAATCGGCCGTCGCGGACCAACCGCACCCGGGAGTTCCTCGGGACCGTGCCCGCGAGAACGTAGGAACCGGCGACGACTCCCACTCTCGGCACCTGGAACGTGCGCCGCACCTCGATCTTCCCGAGTTCGACGATCTCCGTTTCCGGCTCCAGCAGACCGGCGAGCGCCTTCTCCATCTCCTCGACGAGGTGATAGATGACCGTGTGGCCGCGAATCTCGACCTTTTCCTGCTCGGCAAGCCGCTGCGCCTGGGGATCCGGACGCACCCCGAAGGCGACGATGATGGACTCGGTCGCCGACGCCAGGTTCACGTCGCTCTCGGAGACCGCGCCCGCTCCGGCGTGAATCACCCGGACCTTGACGTCCTCCGTCGACAGCCGCTCCAGCGCGTCCCGGACGGCTTCCACCGTTCCCCCGACGTCCGCCTTCACGACGATCGAGAGTTCCTTCAGCCCGCCGCTCATCTGGGCGTGCAGGTTCTGGAGGTTCAGCCGCTGGCGTCCCTCGATCAACTGGAGCCGGGTTTCTTCTTTCTTCTCCTCCGCCGCGCGCCGCGCTTCCGCCGGCTTCTGGCTGGCCGAGAAGGGATCGCCGACCACCGGCACCTCGGTGAGTCCGAGCACCTCGCAGGGCGTGGACGGAGGCGCCTTCTTCATCCGGCGCCCCGATTGGTCGAGGAGCGCTCGCACTTTGCCCCAGGCCGCGCCGGCGCTCACGGTGTCGCCGACGGACAGGGTGCCCTCCTGAACCAGGAACTGGGCCACCGGGCCACGGCCCTTGTCCTTCCGGGCCTCGAGGACCACGCCCTGGGCGGGCCCCCGCGGGTTGGCGGTGGGCTCCTCGAGCTCCGCCACGTCGAGCACCGACTGCAGCAGTTCCGGGAGCCCGTCGTGGGTCTTCGCGGAAACCTTGCAGAAGATGGAGTCGCCGCCCCAGTCCTCCGGGGTGACCTCACGCTCCGCCAACTGACGCATCACGAGGTCGGGGTCGGCCGCCGGCTTGTCCATCTTGTTCACCGCCACCACGATGGGCACGCCAGCCGCGCGGGCGTGGTTCAGCGCCTCGATCGTCTGCTCCTTGACGCCGTCATCGGCAGCCACCACCAGGATCACCACGTCGGTGACGCCGGCGCCGCGCGCCCGCATCTTGGTGAAGGCCTCGTGCCCCGGCGTGTCCAGGAAGACGAGCCGGTGGCCGTTCGTTTCCACCGTGTAGGCGCTCATGTGCTGTGTGATGCCGCCTGCCTCGGTGTCGACCACCCGCGCGCTGCGGATAGCGTCGAGGAGGCTCGTCTTTCCGTGGTCCACATGACCCATCACGGTGACCACCGGAGCCCGTTCGACCAGATCCTCCTTCTTCTGGTCCTCCTTCGCCTCGCTGGCCGCGGCCGCCTCGCCAGCCGGCGTTTCGGCCGCCGCGGTCCCGGCCTTGGCGATGGTTCCCCCGTAATGCCGGACCAGCTTGGTGGCGATCTCCGTATCGAGCGGCTGGTTGATCGACGCCGCCACCCCGTGTTGGAGGAGCAACGCCTTGATCACCTCGACGGTCGGGATGCTCATGGCTTCCGCGAGACCCTTCACGGTGATTCCGTCGCTCAGCGCGACCGAGGCGGTGGTCCGGTATTCCCGCGTCACCGCCTGCCGCAACCCCGGCGGCAGCGGGCTGTCGAATCCCTCCATCACCTCGGGGGTCTCGGCCGGCGCCTGACGCCTCCGCCCCTTGGACCGCCGGCCCGGAGCGGGACGCTGGGCCTTGGGGGGCGCCGACGGCGTCCTCCGCATCGGCGGCGGAGTCGCCCGGATGCGCGGCGGCGTGGCCCGCCGGACCGGCCGGGTCACGGCGGGCACGATCTTTCGATCGGTGGCCCCGGGCCGGAATTCGGCGGGGCTCGACGTCGACGCGATGATCCTGGTTTCGATGCGGCGCGGAGGGTCGGGGGACGCCGTTTCGGTGGGTTTTGCGGGAGCCGCCGCCATTCGCTCGGGCCGGGCGGGCGCTCCGGCCGGCCCGGCGCGGACTTCGCTCTGCCCCCGACGGTCCTCTCCCTCACCGGCGTCCGGAGCGGCCGCGGGAGCCGCCTTCTTCTCTTTCGCCGGCTTGGCGGGTGCCGGGGCCGCTTCGGGTTCGGGTTCGGGAGCGGCGCCCCGGGCTGCCGCCTCGGCGCGACGCGCTTCCTCGGCGCGCTGCTCGGCGGCGGCGGCGAGCCGCGCGGCCTCCGCTTCCGCCTCGGCTCGCGCCTGCGCTTCGGCTTCTTCCCTGGCCTTCGCCTCGGCCTCCTCACGCGCCTTGCGCTCGGCTTCGCCGCGGGCCTTCGCCTCGGCCGCCTCTCGCAGAAGGCGCTGCTCGGCGGCGCGCCGGATGTTGGCCTCCGCCTGCACGCGGCGGTCGGGACGCGATGCCCGCCGCTGCTGCAGACGAAGCCGGTTCCTGACCTTCCGGGCGTCACTGTCCCGGATGGAGGACGAAACGGTCCGGACCCGCAGACTGAAGTCCGTCTGCAGGACCCGGAGGAGCTCGCCCGGCTCCATGCCGACCTCTTTGGCGAGGTCGCTGACCCTTACGGTGGACGGCATGAGCTAACGGTCCCCTGCCTCGGGCGCGGGCCGTCTTGCCCGCCCCGGACGGTCGCTCCGCGCCGGACCCGACCGGTGGTCCCGTGGTCCATGGCGCCGCGGAGGTCCACCGCGCCGCCTGTCGGGCCCTCGCCCGGGAGACTGCGCATCCCGCGGACCGCGCCGGGGAGAACGGGAATCGCGGGGGCCGCGTCCCGGAGAACGCCCATCACGGGGACCGCGCCGGGAAGGCGCCCCATCGCGGGGACCGCGCCGGAAACGCGCCCCATCGCCGGGACCGCGGCGCCCCCCCCGCGGGGACGCTCCTTCGGCCACGACTTCGATCGGAACGCCGATGAGTTCGGACGCGAGGCGCACGTTCTGGCCGCGCTTTCCGAGGGTGCGGGGTAACTCGGCTTCGGAAACCGTCACCAGCAGCCCACCGTCCTCACGCAATCTCCGTGAGCCTCCTTCGGCGGACTCCCCGTCCACTCGGCGAATGTCGAGCACTTCCGCGGGGCGCAGCGCGTTCCGCGCAAACCGCTCCACGGTCTCGTGCCACGGAACCACGTCCACGCGTTCCCCGCGAAGTTCACGGCTCACCGCGCGAATCCGGGAGCCTCCCGGCCCGAGGCAGGCGGCTACCGGGTCCACATCGGGCGCCGCGCTGGACACCGCGACCTTGGCCCGGAGTCCTGGATGACGCGCTACCGCCCGGACCCGGACGACGCCGCGGCGTACCTCGGGTGTCTCGCGCTCGATCAGTCCCGCCAGGACGGCCGGAGCAATCCGGGAGAGGATGACGGGAGGATCTTGGGGTTCGATGGAGTGAACGGCAACCCGGATGGTGTCCTCGGGATTGAAGACCTCGTGGCGGCTCTGCTCCTCGGCGGGCAGCCGACCCTCCACCGGTCCCAGATTGACGATGAGGTCCTGCCCCTCGCGGCGGGCCACGATGGCCGTTTCCAGCTTTCCGACGCGATCGCGGTAGCGTTCGGCGCGGCCGAGCATCCGGGCGGCGCGCAGCCGTGCTTCGAGCACGGCGCGGGCCGCCCTCGCCGCGCTGCGGGCGGCGGTCCCGAAGGGAACGGGCATTTCCACCAGATCGCCGGGAGACGACCCTTCGGGGGCGGCGGCGACCGCGACCTGAGTCTCGGGGTCCTGAACCTCGGCGGCCACCCGCTTTCGGGTGTAGCACACCAGGCGGCCCTTGTCGGTGTCGAGGCGGGCGCTCAGGGAACGGCCGGTGCTCTGGGACGCGGCCAGGCCCGCCGCCTGTTCCACGCCGGCGATGATCTCGGCCCGATCCACCTCCACGGCGAGTTCCTCGATGGCGGCCATCAGATCGACGGGCGCCTCCGACCGCCGGGACGTTTTCCGAGCAGGGCGGCGTAGTCCGGAGCGAGACGGGCGGCGACCACCGCGCTCCAGGCGATTCGCCGCTCGCCTTCGGGCCCAGTCAGGCAGAGGACGGCGTCCCCGTTCACGGCCCGCAGGGTTCCGGTCACGGTGACCGGCCGACTCTCCATCCGGTGGCGAATCCGGACCCGACGCCCGAGGAACCGCCGGCACTCCTCGGCCGAGTGCAACGGACGATCGAGCCCCGGCGTGCTCACTTCCAGGGTGTAGGAACCGGGAATCGGATCCTCCAGATCGAGGAGTGCCGAGAGCTTCTCGTTCACGCGCTCGCAGTCGCCCAGCCCGACCGCGTCGTCGGGCCGCTCGATGAAGACGCGTACCCGCCGGCCGCTCCGGGGTCCCTTGATCTCGATCCATGCCAACTCGACCTGAGCACTCGCCGCCGCCCTTCGCGCCAGTCGTTCGATGTTTGCGGTGAGATCGTCGCCCGCTTGGCGCAGGAGCAGCGGGTCGGTTTCTTCTTGCGAAATGCGTAGCGTCTCTTGAGATTGGGGAATCGGAGAAAACCCGCCGCACCGATGTGCGACGGGTCATGAAAGAAAACGGGAACGACCCCACCCCGGCCGCACCCGAACGACTGAGTATACCCCACGCCGGAGTCGCCGGAGAACGGGCGATTTGCGACCGCGAGAACCGGCCGGATACCGCGGGTTCGCTTCGCCGGAACCCCGCCAGCAGTCCGGGGAAGAAGTTACGCGGCCCGGTTCACGCGGTCGCGGCACCGGCGTTCCCGGTGACCCGCACCGTTTCCGCGAGACTGCCCTCGAGCGCGTGACCCAGCAGATCCTCGGGATGCGCTTCGGTGATCTCCACGTCCACGAACCGGCCCACCGGCGCGGCTCCGTCGACGATGAGGACCCGGGCGTCCACGTCGGGCGCCTGCCCCTCGGTGCGGCCGGCCGTGAGCAGATCGCTTTCCTCGGCGGCGCCATCCACCAGGACCGGCACGACGCTCCCGACCATTTCCCGGTGCCGGGCCAGGGCGATACCGCGCTGCAGCTCCATCAGGCGGGCCCGGCGGTCTTCCTTCTCCGTCTCCGAGACCACTTCCTCGTCGACGTGCGACGTTGCGGATTCCTCGTTCGAATAGACGAACGCCCCCATCGCATCGAATCGGGCCGCTTCCACGAAATCGAAGAGTTCCCGGAACTCGTCTTCGGTCTCCCCCGGAAACCCCACGATGAACGTGCTTCGAATGGCGACGCCGGGAACCGCGGCGCGGATCCGGGCCAGCAGGCGCTCGTTGCTCTGCCGGGTTCCGGGACGGCGCATGTCCCGCAGGACCCGGCGGCTCGCGTGCTGCAACGGGATGTCCACGTAGCGGCAGACCTCGGGGACCTCCGCCATCGCCGACAGCACTTCATCGTCGAGGGTCGTCGGGTAGGCGTAGAGGAACCGCACCCAGGCGACGCCCTCGACCCGGGCAAGTTCACGCAGCAGCCGCGCCAGACCGTGGCGGATGCCGAGATCCTTGCCGTAGGCCGTCGTGTCCTGCGCCACCAGCACGAGTTCCCGGGTCCCCGTCGCGGCCAGCGAGGCCGCTTCGGCGAGCACCGAGTCCGGGTCGCGACTGCGGAAGTGCCCGCGGATCTGCGGGATCACGCAGAAGGAACAGGGGTAGTCGCATCCCTCCGCCACCTTGATGTAGGCGGTGTGGGACGCCGTCGAGCGGATGCGGGGCGTGGTGTGGTCGTAGAGCCAGGTGACCGACTGGTCGGCCCGGAGCGGCGGCGTGCGGCGCCCGGAGGCGGTCAGCACCTCCGCAATGCGCTCGACCTCGTCGAGCCCGATGACCGCATCGATTTCGGGGATCTCCCGGGCGAGCTCTCCCGCATAGCGCTGCGCGAGGCAGCCGGCGACCACGAGCCGGCGGCAGCGGCCCTCGCTCTTGAGGCGGGCCAGCTCCAGGATCGTGTTGATCCCCTCTTCCTTGGCCGGGCCGATGAACCCGCAGGTGTTCACGACCAGGGCGTCGGCGTTCGCCGGATCGGCGGTCATCTCGAAACCGCGCTTCGTGAGGACTCCCGCCATGACCTCGCTGTCGAGCAGGTTCTTCGCGCAGCCCAGGCTCACCAGCCCCACCCGGGGAGTCCGGTCCGGCTTCATGGCGCCAGGCGGTAGAGGGTGCGCGGGAACGGGATCGCTTCCCGGAGGTGCGAGAGGCCGGACATCCAGGCGACGAAACGTTCGAT
>CAYUVU010000395.1:0-5410 GCA_964448205.1 uncultured Acidobacteriota bacterium | reverse complement strand
TCGGTGGGATCGAGCCTCGTGACCGGCGCCACCGCGCTTCGCGTCGGGGTCGCGACATTTGCGCTGGTCTACGCGGGGATGGCCGAGCTTCGCCTCGGGGGCCTCTCCGACATCATCTACTCGACGCCGGCCCTCTTTTTCGGATTCCGGGTCCTGACCGGCCTGCTCTTTCCGGCGTTCCTGGCCCTCATGATCCGGAATACCGTGCGCATCCGGTCGACCCAGTCGGCAACGGGACTACTCTACGTAGCGCTCATCCTGGTTCTCTTCGGCGAACTCACCGCGGCTTTCCTCGAGGTGGTGACCGCCGGGCGACTGGTCTGACGCGGAGAATGTGATGAAACCCAAGAACGCTCCTCCGGCCACCGTCCGCGCTCCTGGTTTCGGCCGCCGGCAGCTCCTGGCCGGCATTCCGGGTCTGGCCCTCCTGCCCCTCGTGCCGGTGGGCCGTCTCGCCGCGGGGGAATCGCGGGCCGCCCAGGACCTCCCCGACTGGGTCCGGACGGCCCGCGAAGAGATACCGGCCGCCACCGCGAGTCCCTACTTCCAGACCGGCGGGATCGGTCCCTCGCCCACACCGGTGATCGAGCAGCTGGCGGACCGGTTGACCTTCCAGAACCGCAGCCCGGCCGCCAGCCGCGTCGCCGAGGTGATGGGCCGGATCGAGCCGGATCTGCGGGCGCAGCTCGGCCGCGTGTTCGGCGCCGGCGAGGATGAGGTCGCGCTCACCCATTCCACCTCGGAGGGGATCTCCATCGTCGCCTGGAGCCTCGACTGGCGGCCCGGCGACGAGGTCGTCATCTCGAACACCGAACATCCGGCGAATGTCATCCCGTGGTACGTCCTCCGCGACCGGTCCGGGATCGCAATCCGGGAGATCGACCTGAGCCCAGGCACCGACCTCGTCGATGAAGTGGAGCGCCAGCTCTCGGAGAAGACCCGGCTGGTCAGCCTGAGCCACGTTTCCCGGAACAACGGCCGGACGCTCCGCACCGCGGACTCCGCGCGGCTCGCGGAACTGCTGCGCGCCCGGGGCGTCCGCTACCACCTCGACGGCGCCCAGGGTCCGGGCTGCGTGCCGACCGACTTCGCCGCCCTCGGATGCGACTGCTACTCGACCTGCGGGCACAAGTGGCTGCTCGGGCCCAAGGGCACGGGAGCGCTCTTCGTGCGCCGCGCGCTGCTCGACGAAGTGCAGTTGAGCTGGGCGGGCGCGCACAGCCACGAAACCATGGACTACGAGGGCAACTACACGCTCCTTCCGAGCGCGGCGCGCTACGAGTTCGGGACCCGGGCGCTGGCCGACTTCTACGGTTTCGGGCAGGCGGTGCGGTGGATGGAAGACATCGGCTTCGAACGGATCCTCGGCCGGATCGACGATCTGGTGGATCATGGAATTGAGGCGGTGCGGCAGACCCCGGGACTGTCGGTGGCTTCGCCGGAGGACCCGGCGGACCGCTCGGGGATCCTGGTGGTCCGGCTGCCGGAGGGTTGTGACCCGACGGCGCTCTACCGGGACCTCGGCCGGGAGGACGGCATCCTGGCGTCCCCGGTCCGCGGCGAACGCGACTTCCGCCTCTCCGTCCACTTCTTCAACACCAGGGAAGAAATCTCGTCCGCGCTCGACGCCATCGTCTCTCGCTGCGCCTGACGGGAGCCGAGTTTGGCCAACCGAGCGCCCGAAGTCGGTTTCTACTGCGACGCCTGCGACCGCTATTCGACCTGGAACCCTCCCTTCCAGCCGGATGACGACCGGTGCCAACACTGCGGCCACCGGAATCCACCCGCCGCCGCCGAAGGTCTCTCGGCCGGCGCCGCTTTCGCCTCCTGCCCGCAGTGCAATAACCCCGAGCTCTACCGGAAAAAGGACGTTCCGCAACAGATCGGTTGCGCGGTGGTCCTGAGCGCGATCGCTCTCTCCACGATCGCCTACGCGCTCTGGGACTTCCCCGGGGCGTTCGCGGTCTTCGCCTCCGTGGCGCTCCTCGACTTCCTGATCTACCGGCGCCTCGGGAGCGTCACGGTCTGCTACCGCTGCCACGCCGAGTTCCGCCGCTTTCCGGAAAACCCGGATCACGGTGACTTCGACATGCACCGCGCCGAAGAGTACGAGGCGGAGTAGCGCCGGACGACCGATGGCGGGCCCGGGAATTCCCGACACCAGCGAGGGCCTGACGGCCGGGTGGCTGCACGGGGCCCTGGTGGCTGGCGGCCGGGCCGGCTGTCCACCGATCCGTGAACTGCGGTGCACGGCCATCGGGGAGGGGGTCGGCCTGATGGCCGTGATCCTTCGCTGCGAGCTGACCTTCGCCGCGGACGACCGGCCCTCCGAGAGCGTGATCGTGAAGCTCGCGAGCGACAGGCCCAGGAATCGAAAACTGGGCCGGCGGTGGCGCCTCTACCGCCGCGAGTTCGCGTTCTACCGCGACCTGGCGCCCGCCTCCCCGCTCCGCGCTCCGGCGCTCCTCTACGGCGACTTCGACGGCCGCAGCCATCGTTTCGTGCTGGTTCTCGAGGATCTCGGCCACCTGGCGGCCGCGGACCAGGTACAGGGCGCCACCCCCGAGCAGGCGCGGCGGGCCGTCAAGGAGGTGGCCGGGCTCCACGGGAAATACTGGGGCCGCCCCGAACCCCTGCCGGCCGATTTCCATGCGATGCTGGCGCCGCGGGTGCGATCCGCGCTCCAGATCGCCTACCTGCTGAGCCTGCCGCGCAACCTGTCGCTCCTGTCCGGCCCGTGGCCCGCGGAGATCCGGGACCTGGCGGAGGAATACGGCCTGCGGCTGGTGGACCATCTCGACCAACTCGTGGAGGAACCGCTGACGTTCGTGCACGGCGACTACCGTCTCGACAACATGTTCTTCGACGGGGACGGCCTCATGGTCGTGGACTGGCAGAACAGCGCGGTCGCGAACGGGCTCTACGACGTGGCCTACTTCCTCGCGGGGAGCGTCTCGCCGGAAGTCCGCCGCGTCGTCGAAAGAGAGGCGCTCCTCGAGTACCACGACATCGTCTGCGGCCTCGGCGCCCGGGAGTTCCCGTTCGAGCGCTGCTGGCGGCTCTACCGCGAGACCCTGCTCGGTTGCCTGGTGCTGCCGGTCGTGCTCGCCGGTTGGCTCGAAGCGAGCCAGGGAAGACAACTGGACCTTCGCGACGCGATTGCGACACGCACGGCGACGGCGCTCCGGGACCTGGATGCCGGCGCCGTCCTGCCGGAGATCCCGCCCTTCATGAGCCGGGCCGGCCTCCGTCATGCCCTGTGCCGGGCCGGGTACCGCGCCTACCGGGCCTTGGCCTGAGCGGATCCGATGCCCCCGGACAAGGAGGGCCGGTTCACCACCGGCTCGACCATGCGCCACGTGGTCGTCATGACCACGACCGCCTCCGTCGGGTTCCTGTTCCTGTTCCTGGTGGACTTCCTGACGCTCTTTTACATCTCGCTGCTCCGCGACGTCCGGCTGGTGGCCGGGGTCGGACTCGCTTCGTTCGTCCAGCACATCGTGAGCGCGGTGGCCATCGGCCTCGCCGTGGCCGCAACCGCCCTCGTCAGCCGGGCGCTCGGAGCGCGCGACCGCTCGCTGGCGCGCAGCCGGACCACCTCGTGCCTCACGGTCTCCTTCCTGACCCTCACGGTCCTCGCCGCGCTGGTCTTCGTCTTCCGGGAGCGGGCAGTCGGGCTCCTGATGGAACCCGGTCCGGCGACGGAGGTCGCGAGCCGCTACCTGGCCTGGATCCTGCCGTCGCTTCCGGTCCTGGGACTGGGCATCAGCACCGCCGCCATCCTGCGCGCCGAGGGCGACGCCCGGCGGGCCCTGATCGTGACCATGGTCGCCGGCGGCGTCGCGTTCGTACTCGATCCGCTGGTGATCCTGGGGCTGGGGCTCGGCGTGGACGGCGCGGCCTGGGTGCTCGTGTTCTCGCGAATCGTGACCGCGCTGGTGGGACTTCACTTCGTTGTGCGGACGCACGAACTGGCCGCCCCCCTGCGGCTCGCGGAGACGGTCCACGACTTCCGCGCCATCTTCGCGGTGGCCGGACCGGCAGTGCTGGCCCAACTGTCCACCCCTTCCGGTTTCCTGCTCCTCGCCGCCTGGGTCGGGCGTTTCGGCGACAGCGCCGTCGCCGGCTGGTCGGTGGTGACCCGCATGGTGGTCCTGGGTTTCTCGGGCATCATCGCGCTCGCCGTGGCGGTGGGCGGCATCTTCGGCCAGAACTACGGCGCCCGGAAGCTGCACCGCCTGGAGGCGACCTATCGGGACAGCATCGTCTTCGCCGTCCTCTACGCGCTGGCGGCGTGGGGGGTCCTCTGGCTCGCGGCCGACCTCATCGTCTGGGCATTCGGATTGGCCGGTGACGGCGCCGGCATCGTCCGGGCCTTCTGCCGGCTGGGGGCGGGAGGATTCGTCCTCGCGGGCGCCGCCTACGTGGCGACGGCGGCCTTCAACAACCTGGGCCACCCCCTCTGGGCGACGGTGCTCAACTGGTCGCGAGCCGGACTGGCCGTGCCCGCGATGCTGTTCCTGCTGGTGGGCACCCTGGGCGGCCGGGCGATCCTGTACTCGCTGGAGGGGCCGGGCGTGGTCTACGCCTACGCCGCCGGGAGCAGCGTCGCCGGAGTGGCCGGCGGGATCCTGGGATGGCGCTTCGTGCAGGGACTGACGCGGAATCCGGCGGCGCCGGATCCCTGACACCGGGCGGGACTTACGCCGGAACCGGCTCGCCGGCCTCCGCGCCTTCTCCGACGGCCACCTCGATCGTCCCGCCGGGTTCGGCGCGGACCTCGACGGTGGCCCCGGCAGGAAGCGCGCCCCCCACGATCATCCGCGCGACCGGCGTCTCGACCCGGTGCTGGATCGCCCGGCGGACCGGACGGGCGCCGTAGAGCGGGTCGTAGCCCTCGGCGGCCAGAGCCCTGAGGGCCTCATCGGTCACCTCGAGGCTCAGGTCCTGATCGCGGAGCCGTTCGCGCAGCCGGTCGAGCTGCAGGCTCACGATCTCCGCCACCTGGTCGCGCGTCAGGCTCCGGAACACCACCGTCTCGTCCACCCGGTTCAGGAACTCGGGGGGGAACTCGCGGCGGAGTTCCGAGACGACCTCCCGCTTCATCGCGTCGTAGCCGCGGCCCGCCTCGGCCAGCGCGAGGACGCGGTCGCTGCCGACGTTCGAGGTCATGATCAGGACCGTGTTGCGGAAGTTCACCAGCCGGCCGTGGGAATCCGTAAGCCGGCCGTCGTCGAGCACCTGGAGCAGCACGGTCCGCACCTGGGGGTGCGCCTTCTCGATCTCGTCCAGCAGGATGACCGCGAACGGACGGCGCCGCACCGCCTCCGTCAACTGCCCCCCGTCCTCGAAGCCGACATAGCCGGGAGGAGCGCCCGTCAACCGGGATACCGAGTGCTTCTCGGTGTAC
>CAYUVU010000394.1:0-21102 GCA_964448205.1 uncultured Acidobacteriota bacterium | reverse complement strand
ACCCGGGTCAGGTCGAGCGAGAGCGCCATGTCGTCCCGGAGCTGGTGCGCCAGCCCCAGGTTGAAGTGGTGCGCGTAGGGCTGCTCGTAGTCGTTGTCCAGAAGGGTGATGTTCGGCGGCGCGCTGGAGAGGAACTCCTCGCGCGTCTGACCCGGGTATGGATCCGGGTAGCCGGGATCGATGATGACGATCGACTGCGCCTGGTGCCACCAGCGCTCCCCGAAGTTGGTGAGCGTCCGGATGTTCTCGAAGAACTTGCCGTAGCCGCCCTTCACCGTGGTACGGCCGGTGCCGTCGCCCGAGAGGTCATAGACGAACCCGATCCGCGGTCCCCAGTTGTTGCCGTCGCCGCGGGCATCGGCGCCCTCGTGCCACGGGATCGGCAGCGGGAACTGGATGTCCCGGATGTCCTCGTTGAAGGTGCCGACCTGGAGGTCGTAGCGGAGGCCGAGGTTGAGGGTGAGGCGGTCGCTGGTCCAGTCGTCCTGGGCGTACACCGAGAAGTGGTGCACCGGGACGTCGTCGAAACGCGGCTGGGACTGGGTGTAGGAGATCGGGTAGGTGTCCGGGTTGTCCGGATCGAACGGGTCGTTGGTGTCGAAGGTGAACCTGCCGTTGAACCCCCCGGTGCTGTCGGCCTTGAACTCGATGTAGTTGTAGTCCACCCCGAACTTGACCTGGTTGTCGCCGCCGAGCCCCTGGGTGAACCAGGTGAAGTCGTCCTTGAACTGCCAACGGGTCTCGGGGCCCATCTGGTCGTTACAGGATCCGGTGCGCAGGTCGGGACGATAGATCTGCTGATCACAGAGGGCGAGGCGCTCCGGGCTGAAGTCGCCGGCGTCGAAGGATCCGTTGCTCCAGGCCGGGCTGACTTCGTACTTCGAGAACGCCCGCTGGAAGCGGAACTCGTTCAGCGAGTTGGCGCCGGTCACCGAAGTGACCCCAAACACCTCGGCGTTCCGTGGCACGGCGAAGTCGAACCCCTCCGTGGTGATGCCCCGGGCGTTCAGGTTGGGCCGGTACTCGTTCTCCCACGCCACCCGCAGCCAGACCTGGTGGTCGTCGTTGAGCTGGTGGTTCAGCCGGGCGAGCCACATGTACCGCCATTCGTCCTTCGGGAAGGTGCCGTCGAACTCGGGGAAGACCCCGCGGGTGTCGATGTCGTAGAACAGCTCCTCGTTGGTCCGCTCGTAGGCGAAGAAGAAGTGGGTGCGGTCCTCCACGATGGGGCCGCCGAAGGAGCCGCCGAACTGGTGCCGGCGGTACTCCGGCTTTTCGAAGCTCGGGTCGTTCGCCTGGAACTCCTTCTGCTGGTGGGTGAGTTCGGTGAGCGACTTGTCACGGAAGAACCAGAAGGCGCTGCCCGCGAAGTTGTTCGTTCCCGTCTTCGTCGCCACGGTCATGAGGCCGCCCGTCGCGAGCCCGTACTCGGCCTTGAAGTTGCTGGTGGTGACCTGGAACTCGCCGATGGCGTCCATCGGGAAGTTCTGCCGCGCCTCGCCCATCTCGGCCCAGGTGTTGTTCACCCCGTCCACGATGAAGGCGTTCGCGTAGTAGCGGCCGCCGGCGCCCATGTTCACGTTGCCGCGGTAGTAGAAGCCGCGGATCGCGTCCTGGCTGGTGCCGGGAGTCAGCAGCGCGAGGTCCACCCAGCGGCGGGAGGCCACCGGGAGATCCTGGATCTGGAGATCCGAGACCGAAGTCGAGATGTCGGAGCGCCGGGTGTCGAGCAGGGGAGCGGTGCCGGTGACGGTGACCGTCTCCTCGACCTGGGCGAGCGCCAACTCCTGGTTCATGACGATCGTCTGCTGGATGGTCAGGATGACTCCCGTGGTCTCTACGGTCTGGAAGCCACTTAGCTCGGCCCGGACCGTATAGGTCCCGGGCAGGAGCGCCGGCAGGCGGTAGTCGCCGGTCGCGTCGGATGTGGAGCTTCGGGAAACCCCGGTGTCCTCGTTCACGGCGGTCACGGTGGCGCCCGGAAGAACGGCCCCGGTGGAGTCGACGACCTGACCCTCGATCTGCCCGTACTGGGCGAGGGCCGGTGTCACGAGGAAGAGGGCGGCCGCCACTACGGCCGCCCACGAACAGATACAGGCTCTCCAGCACCTCCTGCGACGCGGTGGGCTGCTGTATCTCGTCGTGGTGGCCATCTTGGCGCTCCTCCTCAGGTGGAATGAAACGACGGAGTCAGGCCCGGCCGGGTGACCGGGCGGAAAAAGCGTGGATCTTCTGTTCCACGGGCGCTATTCGGCGGTGAACATCGCCATCAGGATGGTCTCGCCCCACTCGAAGTGGAGCATGCCGTCGTTCCCCTGTCCGGCGAGAACGACCGTGAACTGCTCGCGGTTCTCCCCGCCGTGGGTCATCAGCGGGATCTCCGCGATGTCCATCGAAGCGTCGTGCTCGGTGCCCCACTGTCCGGTCTGGGAGTTCACGAGGAGCGTCCAGCCGTCTCCCATCTTCTTCGCGAAGAGACTGTAGGAACCGGCCGCGATCTTCGTCCCCGCGAAGTCGAGGTCGCCGCTGGTGGTCAGGGTGGTGGAGGCGTCGGCGCCGAGCCGCCACACCATCCCGTCGGTGGCCTGGCCCAGCATGTCGCGGCCTTGCAAACTCGGACGGCCGTATTCGATGGAGACGTCGGCGCCGCCCACCGTGGCCTCGACCGAGCCCCGCGGGCTCTGGGCGAATGCCGTCGAAACAGTCAAGAGGATGGCGGCAACGACGCCGCCGAGAACACGGATCTTCATAAGGGGCTCCTTAGTTTCCGGGTGTGGGGGGTTGATTTCAAACGCCTACCGGAATTCGGCGGGGAATGGATTGTGACGGGGCGCGGCGGCGGATGCCGATGACGCGGCCCCTTTCGCGGGGCTCCGGCATCGCTTCCAACCGGCGGGAGATCTCCTCGAGGAGGGCACAGTATTCCGCTGGCATCGGCGCCGAACGGCGGGTACGCATGTCCACGTAGACCCCGATGTGCTCGCAGGTGGCGGCGAGCACCGGCTCGCCGCCTGCCGACTCCGGCTCGCCAAAGAGGCGGAGGAAGGCGTGGATCAGCTTCTCGTTGAAGTCGAGGAGCTGGTAGGTGACGAAGAACTCCCGTCCCGGATGCAGCTCGTGCTGGTAGGTGACGTGGTCCTCGAGTGCGAAGGTGGACCCGTGGTCGTTGTCGTTGTCCCAGAGTCCGATGCGGCTCAGCATGTGCTGGGTCGCCTGGTCGAAAGCCCGCCGGTAGTAGACGACGTTCATGTGGCCGTTCCGGTCGGTCCAGTCGGGGGCGACGACGCCCTCGTAGATGCGGAATCCGCGTTCGGGATCGAGGACGAGGTCGGGAGGCAGGCGGAACGGCACGGCGCGACCCGGTAGATTACGGCAACGGAGGATCGCCATGCGCCCGCCCATTCCCGTTTCCCTGCGTCTTCCGGCAGTCCTGACGGTCCCCTTCCTGCTGGCCCCGGGGTGCGCGCCCGACTGGCCGCCGCCTCCCGAGACCCGGGTGGAGATGGTCGTTGACACCATCCACGGGGTCGAGATCCCCGATCCCTACCGGTGGCTCGAGGATCAGGACAGTCCCGAGACCCGGGCGTGGATCGACGCCCAGAACGAGTACGCCCGCCGGATCGTGTCGGACACCGCGCTCGAAGGCCGGATCGCGGCCCGGATGAGCGAACTCATGGAGATCGCCCAGGTCTCCGGGCCGCGGGAAGCCGGGGACTCCCAGCTCTTCACCCTCCGGCGTCCCGGCGAACTCCAGGCGCGCATCTACCGGCGCCCGAAGCCGGAGGGAGAACCCACCGGCGAGCGGCCCGATCCCGACGGGGAGTACGAACTCCTCCTCGACGCCCAGGCGCTCGGGTTCGACGACTGGGCAAGTATCGACATCGTGGACATCTCTCCCGACGGGAAGCTCCTCCTCTACCGGATTCGGGACGGCGGGCTCGACGAGATCATGGTGCGCCTCTTCGACCTCGAGACGCTGGAAGACCGGCCCGAGCGGCTCCCCGAAGCGCTCTACGGGACCATCGCCTTCGATGGGACGGGCGAGGGCTTCTACTACGTCCATCGGTCACGCGAGGACGGCCCGCGAGCCCGCTACCACCGAATCGGCACCGAAATGAGCGAGGACCGGGAGCTCTTCGGCGAGGGCTACGGGCCCGAAACGTTCCTCCGGCTCGAGGAGATCGAGGACGGCCGCCTGCTGCTGCTCGGCGTCCAGCACGGCTGGATGCGGAACGACGTCTTCGTGATGGACGCGCAAAGCGGCGAGGTCCACCCGGTCATCGAGGGCGAGCGCGCCCACGTCAACGCCCGCTACGAGGAAGGCCGGCTCCTCCTCACCACCGACCTCGACGCGTCCAACTATCGGGTGATCGCAATCGCCACCGAGGGCGTGGACCCGTCGCGCTGGTCGGACCGTTCCCGGTGGAGCGACTGGATCCCCGAGCAGGAGCACCTGCTCCGCGGCTACACCACGATCGGAGACCGGACCTACGTGGAACTGCTCGCGAACGTCGCCTCCCGCATCCTGGTCTTCGAGCCTGGCGACGGAACGGCTCTCGAGCAGGTCGACGAGATCCCCGTGCCCGATTACCACACCGCCAGCCTCAGCAAGCTGGGCGAGGACGGGGCCATGCTCACCCTGTCTTCCTTCACCGTTCCCCAGACCCGCTACCGGCTGGATCTCGAAACCTGGGAGCGGGACCTCATCGAGCCGCCCCGCCCCGAGTACGACGGCAGCGGCGTCCTGGTGGAACAGGTCTGGTACACGTCGAAGGACGGAACCGAGGCCCCGATGTACATCATGCGGCCGCGCGGGGTGGAACTGGACGGCAACCTGCCGACCCTGCTGCACGGTTACGGCGGCTTCAACGTGAGCGTCACCCCCTCCTTCCGGGCGCAGGCCGCGGTCTGGGTCGAAGCCGGCGGCGTCTTCGCCGTGGCGACGCTCCGGGGCGGCAGCGAGTTCGGCGAGAACTGGCATCGCGACGGCATGCTGGAGAACAAGCAGAACGTCTTCGACGACTTCATCTCGTCGGCCGAGTGGTTGATCGCAAACGGCTACACGAACCCCGACCGGCTCGCGATCATGGGAGGGAGCAACGGGGGCCTCCTGGTGGCCAGCTCCTTCACCCAGCGGCCCGAGCTCTTTCGCGCGGTGTACTGCGGGTTCCCCGACCTCGACATGGTCCGGTTCTACACCTTCACCGAAACGAACAACATGCCGGCGCTGCTGGAGTACGGGAACGCCGGGATCCCCGAGCAGTTCGAGTTCCTGCGGCGGTACTCGCCCTACCAGGCGGTCGAGGACGGAACCGACTATCCGGCGGTGATGTTCACGCAGGGCGACCTCGACACCCGGGTGCCGCCGCTCCAGGGGCGCAAGATGGCCGCGCGGGTGCAGGCCGCCTCCACGTCCGGCCTGCCGGTGATCCTCCGCTACCGCCCGCGTGCCGGGCACGCCGGCGGCCGCAGCCGGGTCCCGGACCGGGCCATGGACACGGCGTTCCTCATGATGCAGCTCGGCATGAGCTTCGGAGAGGACGAGCCGTAGAAGACCCCCGAACGACACGCGGCGCTGCGAAGAAGACCGGGGGATTCGGAGACGATTGTCATTCTTTATGTGAATGAATATCATTCATATCGTGAATGATTATCTGCCACGCGCCGGCGCCGCGAGCCTTGCGGAGCGACTGCGGGTCATGCCGGTCACCGTCGTCACGGGCGCCCGCCAGACCGGCAAGACCACCCTCGTCCGCGACCTGACCCCGGACAAGCGTCGCTACGCGACCCTCGACGAGCCGGAAGCCGCGCAACTGGCCCGGCGCGATCCCTCAACGCTCCTTGGCGGCGACCGGCTCACCCTCGATGAAGTACAGCGGGAGCCGCGTGTCCTCTCCGCCGTCAAACTGGCCGTGGATGAGGCGCGGGTCCCGGGGCGCTTTCTTCTCACCGGCTCCGCGAATCTGCTGCTCATGCGGCGGGTGTCCGAATCGCTGGCCGGACGGGCCAGTTACCTGACGCTCTGGCCGATGGCGCGCCGCGAGCAACTCGGACTCGGCCGCTACGGCGTCTGGGACGACCTGCTGGGCGCACCGGGAACCGAATGGCCCGACCTCCTTCGGGAGGCGGCCGCCGCCCCGGACGACTGGCGGTCGCTCGCCCGCCGCGGCGGCTTCCCGGTCCCCGCCCTCATCCTGCGGAGCGCCACCGAGCGAAAGGTGTGGTTCGAGGGCTATGAACGCACCTATCTCGAGCGGGACGTCAGAGACCTCGCCCAGGTCGCCTCCCTTGGAGATTTCGGTGTCCTGCTGCGCGCCGCGGCGCTTCGTCTCGGCCAGATCCTGAACCAGTCGGAACTCGGACGCGATGTTGCACTCCCTCAGCCCACCGTCCACCGGTATCTGAATCTTCTCGAGACCTCATATCTCCTCGTCCGCCTTCCCGCCTACGCCGTGAATCGTACGAAGCGTTTGGTCAAGTCGCCCCGCATCTACTGGAGCGATACCGGCCTCGCCCTCCATCTCGCCGGGGATCCCGAGCCGAGCGGAGCGCATCTCGAGAACATCGTTCTCCACGACCTGCTCGCCTGGCGCGACACCCGGATCGACCGGGCGGATGTGTTCTACTGGAGAACCGTCACCGGCGCCGAGGTGGATTTCGTGGTCGAGACCAAGGGTCGTGTCCTGCCCATTGAAGTCAAGGCTACCGTCCGGCCCGGCTTCGGGGACGCTCGCCACCTGCTCGCCTTCCAGCGGGAATACCAGGACCGGGCCCTACCCGGTCTCCTTCTCCACGACGGCGACGCGATCCGCTGGATCGCGGAGGGTGTCCTCGCCGTCCCCTGGTGGCGGGTGATCTGAGACCCGGTCAGCCCAGCGTCGGCGCGAAGGTCGGAGCCCGGCGCTGCTGCGTCGCCTGCTCGTAGGCGTAGGCGATCCGGATCAGCACCGGCTCGCTCCACGCCCGCCCGAAGAACGAGACGCCCGCCGGCAGCCCGGAGACGAACCCCATGGGCACGCTGATGTCCGGGTAACCCGCGATGGCCGCGGGTCCGGCGCTGCTGCCGCCGTCCAGCCGGTCGCCCTTGATGTGGTCGGTGACCCAGGGCAGGTCGCGGGTGGGCGCCACGATGGCGTCGAGCTGGTGCTCGTCCATGAGGGCGTCGATGCCGTCCTCCCGGTTGGCGCGCTGGATCGTTCGCTTCGCGTTCAGGTAGGCCTCGTCGGTGAGCGGGCCGCGGGCCTCGGACGCGATCATGCGCTCCTGGCCGAAGTGGGGCATCTCCAGCTCGGCGTTCGCCTCGTTGAAAGCGATGATCTCCGCGAGCGTCCGCACCGGGGCGTCGGGACCGAGGGTCGCCAGGTAGGCGTTCAGGTCGGTCTTGAACTCGTACTCGAGGAGGAGCAGCGGCAGTTCGTCGTTCCAGGCCGCCTCGGGCAGGTTCGCCGGATCCACGACCACCGCGCCGGCGTCCGCCATCGCCTGGATGGCGTCCTCGAAGAGCGCCGTGACCCGCGGATCGAAGCCGGTGAAGCTCCGCGCCACCCCGATCCGCGCTCCCTCGAGTCCCGCCGGATCGCAGAACTGCGCGTAGTCGGTGTGGAAATTCCCCTCGCTCGCGGAGGTCGCCTCGTCGCGGGGGTCCACGCCCACCGCGCCGCCGAGCAGGATGGCCGCGTCGCGCACCGTGCGGGTCATGGGCCCGGCGGTGTCCTGCGAGTGGGAGATGGGGACGATGCCCGACCGGCTCCAGAGCCCCACCGTGGGCTTGATCCCCACGATGCCGTTGCTGGACGAGGGGCACATGATGGAGCCGCCCGTCTCGGTGCCCACGGTCAGCGCGCAGAGGTTCGCGGAGACCGCGGTTCCCGAGCCGGAACTCGACCCGCACGGGTTGCGGTCGAGGGCGTAGGGGTTCTTGCACTGGCCTCCCCGCGCACTCCAGCCGCTGGTCGCCCGCTCCCCGCGGAAGTAGGCCCACTCGCTCATGTTGAGCTTGCCCAGGATGATCGCGCCGGCGGCGCGCAGGCGTTCGGCCACGAAGGAGTCCCGCGGCGGGATGGAGCCCTCCAGCGCGAGCGATCCCGCCGTGGTGGTCATCCGGTCGTGGGTGTCGAGGTTGTCCTTGAGCGCGACCGGGATCCCGTGGAGCGGTCCGCGCGGTCCGTTGGCCTGACGCTCGGCGTCGAGCTCGTCCGCGATGGCGAGCGCATCCGGGTTGATCTCGATCATCGACCGAAGCTCGGGACCCTGCCGGTCCATGGCTTCGAGGCGCCCGAGGTAGGCCTCGGTGATGGACCGGGCGGTGTGTTCGCCCGACTCCATCATGCGCTGGAGATCGTCGGCGGTGACCTCGTCGAACTCGAACGGCGGGATCTCGCCCTGCGCGCCGCTGTCCGAGGGCGGTTCCGCCCCCGGCGGGGCGCACGCAAGGTTCGCGGTCAGGCCGGCGCCGCCGGCCGCAGTGGTCTTCAGGAATGCTCTGCGGTCCATGGATCGTCTCCCGTTCGGCGCAGCATACCGATCACGCGATGAGCCAGGCGAGGGCGCTGCCGTCTCACCCACGCTGGGAGCCATCGGCCAACAAGCCGTGATGGCGCCACGGCTTGGAACGCCGGCTTCAGCCGGCACAGCCCGCCGAGGGCGGGCGGCGGCACGGACCTCATTCGCCGGGATGGCGCGGCTGCGCGCGCCAATGCACCCGGGTAGCGAAGAACCGCCCGCGGCCCGGTGGGCCGCTGTGCCGGCTGAGGCCGGCGTTCCAAGCCGCAGGTGCCACCAAGCCGGAAACGGCCGTGCCGGTTCTCCCGGCGCGTCCCGTGTTCTCCTACTCGTCCGCTGTCCAGCCGGCTGCCGGGCGGTCGAACCAGACGTGGACCTGTCCGGTTCCCACCGCGTTCTCGTAGTCGGAGTACATCCGGCCGGGCGCGCTGCAGTCCGCGCCGCCGGCCGCGGCGACCGCCATCAGGTAGTGGCCGAAGCGCCCCTCGGGAGCAAAACGCGCGTAGTCGTCCATCGTCTCGATGACGCGGCGGTGGTCGCCCGCCTGCAGCCACTCGAGCCGCTCCTCGTCGGCGGCGCGGGCCTCCGGGGTCCGAACGTGGGCCGGGTCCGACGCCTCGTGGAGCGGGAGTTCGGGGAGCGGCCAGAACCGGTGGCTCATCCCGCCGGAGGCGAGCAGCACCGTCCGCCGGCCGGTCTCCTCGACCGCCTCGCCGATCGCCTGCCCCATCGCCAGGAAGTCGGGCGTGGTCCCCGTCTGGCAGCAGCTCACCGAGACCACCCGCTCGCCGCGCCAGAGATAGTGGAGCAGGTTGATCGTGGGGTAATGGACCGGGAGGTACGGGTCCTCCGAAGCGTGCGCGGGCTGCCCGAGCCGGTAGGCCGCGGCCTCGGCGGCGTGCGCCAGTTCAGGATCGCCGGGATAGTCGTAGGGCACCCCGTGCATCCCGCGGGGCAGCTCGTCCGACGTGTAGCGGCCGGAGCGGCGGGCCTGCGCCGCCAGCAGGTGCTCCACCGTGCTCGCCCAATGGGTGTCCAGGATGACGAAGGTCTCGGGCTCCAGTTCGTCGAATACCTCGTTCCGGAGCCTGCGGAGTCCGGGGACCAGACTGATCTCCTTGCCCTCGTTCAGTTCCCGGCGGGTCTCCTCGGGCAGCATGATCGTGGGGACGTGGGAGAGGAGGCCGAAGCCGACAACCGCCATTTCCGTTACTCCTGACCGTGGTAGAGCGTTTCTCCCCCGCGGAAGGTAAGGCCCACCCGCCGCCAGCAGCCACCGAGCATCTCGCGGGGCGCGAGCGACAGGAGTTCCTCGGTGGGCGAAGGGAAGACGCGGAGCGAGGCGTCGCCGATGTAGGCCGTCCCCAGTTCCACCTCCGAACCCACCCTGACGATCTCGTGGAGGGCGTCGCCGCCGTCCGCCTCCACGGTCGGCAGGAGCCGGTGGTGGAGCATGGGATGGGCGTTCACGAAGCCGGCGCTGTCCGCCTCTCCGGTGATGGTGAACTCCGCCTCCATGAGCCGGCGGGACCCGGCCGCCACGGTCGCTCCGAAGCGGCCGCCGGGGGCCAGCCGGGGTCCCGCGCAGCCGATGAGCGCCGGCCGGGTCATCCAGATCTCTCCGAGCTTCTTGGGATACCCCTGGATGTGACCGCGCAGGAGCGAGGCGTCCTGATCCACCCAGATGAAGACGCAGCGCGACCAGTCCCGGTCCCGGTAGCGGCAGCGGACGACCAGCAGGCACTCCTTGTACTGGGAGCGCACGGGGTCGAGTTCCTCGTCACCCGTTTCGCTCTTCCACTGCCACTCGGCCCAGACGGCGGCCACGGCGTCGGGACGATCCGCCACCGGCTCGAGCGGCGGCGGAAGCAGCGCCGCCACCGCGCCGGGCTCGGCGAGGTACTCGATGGTGAGCATCTCCCCCGAGTAGTGCCACGGCGGCGGCGGGAGCAGGGACGCCCGACCGGACGGGGTGCGGGGGAAGAGGAATCCGGCGGTCACGGCGCTCAAGTGTCCCAGACCACGCTAACGCTCCTCGGACCCCGGAACTCGAAGCCGCGGAGCGTCACTTCCCCGTGCGGGTGCAGGCGCAGGCCCGGGAGATTCCGGAAGAGGCGTTCGGCCCCGACCCGGATCTCCTGGCGGCCGAGCCACTCGCCGATGCAGCGGTGCACGCCGAGTGCGAAGGCGGCGTTCCCACCCTCGGTGCGGGTCGGGTCGAGCCGTTCCGGGTCCCGGAACCGCGCTGGGTCCAGGTTCGCGGCCCGGAGGATGCCGGAGACGAGGACGCCCTCCGGGAGGCGCACCCCGGCCAGTTCCGTCTCCCGGGTGGTCGTGCGGGTGATCGTGCCGACCGGGGTGTAACGGCGGAGCACTTCGTCCACCAGCCGCCGCATCCCCGCAGGGCTTGCGAGCGCCTGCTCCCGGAGGCCGTCGTCGGAGAGCAACGTCCAGACCACGAGGCCGATGCCGTCCCGCGGCTCGTTGATTCCCCCGGAGATCATCAGCCGCACGTTGTTCACGATCTCCGCCGCCGTGAGCTTCTGGTCCGCCTGGAGGATGTGGAGAAGCCCACACGCTTCGGGACGCTCCCGCAACTCGTCGAGCCGGGCCAGCACCGCCGCTTCGACCGCATCGGCAGCGCGCCGGCCGACGGCGAACGCTTCCGGCTCCTGCTCGAAGTTGGCGACGCCCACGCAGAGCCCCTCGCACCAGTCCCAGACCTCGCGGAAGTCGTAGGCGTCGAGCCCCAGCACGGTGGCGAGCGAGCCCGCGCTCACGAGCGCCGCGTAGCCCGCGATGATGTCCGCCTCCCCGTCGTCGCGCATGGACTCGATGAGGCGGTCGCACATCGCCGGGAGTTCGTTCTCGGCGAAGGAGCCGCTCCTGCCGGCCCGCAGGAACGGCGGCTTGCAGGCCTTCTGGAGCCGGGTGCAGGCCGGCGGATCCAGCGTGAGCATGTTCTCCCCGAGGGTCCGCGCCAGGAAGCTCGGCTCGGTGCACGCGCTGAAGACCTCGGGGTGGTCCTCCATGGTCTGGACATCGTCCCAGCGGGTCACGAACCACATCTCGAGCGCCGGGATCCAGGCCACCGGTTCCTCCTCGCGCAGACGGGCGAGAAGGGGGTCGGGATCGCGGTCGAGCGCTTCGGCGGTAACGGTGGCGGCGAAGCTCATGGGCGGAGCGCCGTTTCGGAGCGGGTCAGAGGTACGGGATGTACTCCCGCTTCTCCCAGTCGGTGGTGTGGGCGCGGAACCGTTCCCACTCCCGGCGCTTCACGGTGACGTGCATCCGCACGAACTCCTCCCCGAACGCCTCCACCAGGTCGGCATCGTTCTCCAGGTCGTCGAGGGCGCGCCCCAGGTCGGCGGCGACGGTGACCTGGCATTCCGACGCCTCCAGGCAATCACCCTTCTCTTCGGGAGGCGGCTCGCGTCCGCGCAGGATGCCCAGCCGCGCCGCCAGCAGCGTGGCCGCGACCCCGAGGTGCGGGCCGCAGGATCCGTCAGCGAGCCGATGCTCGATCCGGGATCCTGCCCCGCGCTCGAGCGGGATCCGCACCGCGCAGCCCCGGTGGTCGTGGCCCCAGTTAGCCCAGTAGCCGCTCATCTGACCCGGGCGGAGCCGCCGGTAGGCGTTCACCGTGGGCGCCACCGCGCCGGCGAGTCCCCGGTGGTGGTGCAGGAGGCCGGACACCGCGGACCAGGCCAAGTTCGAGAGCCCGCCCTCGCCCTTGGGGTCGTGGAACACGTTCACGCCGTCCTCTTCGAGGCTGAAGTTGACGTGCAGGCCGGAGCCGCCGCGGTCGCTGAAGGGCTTGCCGATGAAGGTGAGGTGGTAGCCGCGTTCGGCGGCCACCTCGCGGGCGAGCAGCTTGAAGAGGAACGCCTCGTCGGCGGCGGCGAGCGCGTCGTTCTTCCCGAGGGTCAGCTCGAACTGCCCGTCGTCGTACTCGCTGTGGAACGACTCCAGCACGATGCCGCAGCGGTCGGCCGCGTCGAGCACCGCCTCCATGACGCCGCCGGGATCCATCAGCGGGCCGGTCCCGTAGACGTGGGCGCCGGGGGTGTGGACCGCCTGGAAACCGCCCTCGGCGTCCGGCTTGAGCAGGAACGCTTCCAGCTCGATCCCGACCACCGGATCGAGGCCCTCGGCCTCGTGCTCGGCGATGGCGCGCTTCAGGATGCGGCGGGGGGAGCGTTCGAGCGGCTTGCGGTGCTGCTCCAGGTCGGCCACCACCACACCGGTCCCCTCGCTCCAGCCGGGCCGGATCGCGGCCGGGTCGAAGACCGCGCGCATGTCCGGCAGCCCGTCAAGGAGGCCCGAGTTGGGATAGGCGTCCATCTCCCGGTCGAAGCCGAGAGCGAAGGTAGCGAGGCAGTGCCCCGTTTCGGCGGATCCGGGAAGGAGGAGCTTGCCGCGGGCGAGCCCAAGGTGGTCGGGCCAGAGCGCCCGGATGCGGCGGTAGGGTTGGTCGGTCACGGCGCGGGGGGTTGTATCACTAGGCTCTGGGACGGAGGACAAGCGCCGCGATGGTTCCGCTCGCCAGGAAGAAGTAGATGGGATAGATCGCAATGGCGAACTCCCAGCGGTCCACCGCCACCAGATTGAAGGTGTTCCCGGCGATGAAGAGCGCCCAGGCGAGGCGGTCCTCGGTGTGCGGCGCGATCCAGGCCTTCCTGATGGTCGGGACCGCACCCGCGAAATCGACGCCGAGGGTCGTCACGAGCGCCACGACCGGATTGTCGGACAACCACCAGAGCAGGAGCCCGACGCCAGCGCCCATGAGGCAGCCCCGGTCGAGCGGAGTCGAGCCACCCTCGCCGTAGCGGATGCTCAGCACCGCCGTCACCAGGGAAGCGACGAAATAGCTCACCGCCACCCAGATCGTGGTCTCGGCGCCGGAGAAGTAGTAGCTGGCCAGGAGGACCCCGCCCGTCGTGGTCCAGATCCACCAGGTGGCCCGGTTCGGACGGGTCTCGCCGCGCACGATCGCCAGGATGTAGGGGACGAACGCCACCAGCGACAGCACGCCGGCCACCCACCCGGCGACAACGGTGAACGGCGGCATCAGGGGTCCAAGACTATGCGGCCCACGGTCCTTTAGGCTAGGAGCCTGTGGGAGCGCGTTTCGCCGTCGTGACGCTGTGTCTGGCGGCCATTGGCGCATCCGCGGGTTGCGGAGCGCCCGAAGAGCCATCCGGCACGCCGCTCACGGTCTCGGTGGAGCAGCTCGAGACGCTCTTCGACGAGATCGTCGAGAAGACGGAGCGCCGGGAGGCGTTCTCCGAGGTCAAGGAGCAGGCCGGTTCCTTCTCGGCGCTCGAGGAAATGAAGGCGCTCCGTTCGGAGTTCGTCGCCGCCGAAACCGAAGAGGAGCTCTTCTACGCTCTCGTGAAACTCTCGAACGCGCGGCGGGACCGCCACCTGAGCGTGAACCCGGTGGAGGGCGGCCTGACGGTTCCCGAGACTCCCGGCCTCGCGGCGCCGGTCCTCGTCCTTCCCGACTTCTCGGACCTCGACGACCCGCAGTTCTTTGTCGCCCGGGTCGGGATGGACCTGCCCTCCCCCGAGCCCGGCGATCTCATCGTGGCCGTGAACGGCAGGCCCATCCCCGAATACGTTGCCGAGTTCACCCAATGGATCCGGCACTCGACACGCTACGGCCTCACTTGGCACATGGCGCGGGAACTGCCCCTGGTGGTGCGGAACGTTCCTCCGCATCTCTACGCCGAGACCCTGAACCTGACGCTCGAGGATGCCGGCGGCAACCGTTACGACGTGTCCCTGCCCTACGGGGACCGCGACACCCACGCCGTCGCGCTGGAGCCGGCGTACGAGGGATTCGAACCGGTGATGGAGCGGGAGAACTTCCACGTCCACGTGAACGCCGGGGAGCGGATCGTCCTGCTCCAGTGGCTGGACTTCGAGCGCTCGCTGATCCAGGACGTGGTGGATCTCATGGACCTCGCGGAGCAGGACGCACTGCTCGACCACGACCTGATCATCGACGTGCGGGGAAGCAGCGGCGGGTCCTTCGGGGCCTACGCGATCCAGCGGCTCGTGAGCCGGCCCTTCCGCACGACGTTCGGAAACGTCCGCATCAGCGACGCCGGCGAAGCGCTCATCGAACGCTTCCAGAACCTCGAAATCGATGAGGACGCGCCCGACATCTTCGGGCTGAACCTCAGCCGGAGCTGGCTCATCGACTGGGCGCGGACCGACGCCGCGGAAGCGATCCGCCGCGGCGATGAATACACCCCGCCCACCCCGTTCAAGCTGGCCCACCTGCCCCGCGACGCCGGCGGCATCCTGGAGCCGGCGCCGGTGCACTTCCGGGGCCGCACCGCCATCCTCGGCGGGCCGCACGGAGGGTCGCACCTGGACCAGTTCCTCTCGATGTTCGCCGACAACGAGCTGGCCGTGGTGATCGGGATGCCGACCGGCGGCTACAGCAACACCTGGGAACACGAGGAGATGCTCACATTCCCGGGCACGGACCGGCCGGTGGCGGAGTTCATGTGGAACATCGGGCACACCGTGCGCCCGAACACCCAGATCCTCGAAGGCAACCCGGTCGTGCCGGACATCTACGTCCCGCTGACCCGGGAGAACTTCCGCACCTACGACCGGGAGCTCCTGCAACTCGCGATGGACGTGCTGCGGAACCCATGACGGCCCTCCCGAACCGGCTCCGCTCCCTCGACGCCTTCCGCGGGGCGACCATCGCCGGGATGATCCTGGTGAACAACCCGGGAAGCTGGGCCCACGTCTATCCCCCGCTCCTCCACGCGCCCTGGCACGGCTGGACGCCGACCGACCTCATCTTCCCGTTCTTCCTGTTCATCGTGGGGGTGGCGATCCCCTTCTCCCTTGGGCGGCGGGTCGAAGCCGGCGACGAACGCGGCAAGCTGTTCCTCCGAGTGCTGCGCCGGAGCGCCATCCTGATCGGGCTCGGGCTCTTCCTCGCGGCGTGGCCGTTTCTGGATCTCGGCTCGCTCCGGCTGCCCGGCGTCCTGCAACGCATCGGCGTGGTCTACCTGGCGGCCGGCGCGGCGTTCCTGTGGCTGGGCCGGCGGGGGCTCGCCGCTCTGACGGCCGTCTGCCTCGTCGGCTTCGCCGCCGCGATGCGGTTCGTGCCGGCGCCGGGCGGGGTGGCCGGCGACCTCGAGCCCGGAACGAACATCGCGGCCTTCCTGGACCGCGTCCTGCTGCCCGGAACGCTCTACCAGGGCACCTGGGATCCGGAGGGAGTGCTCTCCACGGTCCCGGCGATCGCGACCGCGCTCCTCGGGATCTTCTGCGGGCAGTGGCTGCGCTCGGCGAGCCTCCCGTCCCAGAAGACGACCGGCCTGCTCACCGCCGGGTTCGCACTCCTGACCCTGGGCTGGATCTGGAGTTTCTGGCTGCCCATCAACAAGAACCTCTGGACCAGTTCCTACGTGCTCTTCACCGCGGGGATCGCGCTCTCGATGCTGGCGTGCTGCGTCCTGATCATGGACCTGCGGCAGCCGCCGCGCTGGACCGCTCCGCTGGAGTCGCTCGGGAAGAACGCGATCCTCGTGTTCGTGGGGTCCGGGCTGGTCATCAAGACCATGCTCCTCTTCCCCGAGCGGGGCGACGGCTCGGCCTACACGCGGACCTACGAGGTCCTCTTCGCCTCCTGGCTCGGGCCGCTGAACGGGTCGCTCGGTTTCGCGCTCGCGAACGTGGCCGTCTGGACGGCAGTCGCGGTGTTCCTCGACCGCAAGCGGATCTACCTGAAGGTCTGATTCGCCACCCGCGGCTGCGTTTGCGGCGGTAACCGGGGAGCGGGTACGTTCCGAAACGGGCATCCAGGGTCGTGTCACTTCTCGCTGCGGTTTCGATCACGGCCACGCTGACGGCCGTCCAGGAGCCCGTCACCTTCACCCGGGACGTCGCCCCGATCCTCTTCGAGCACTGCGTCGCCTGCCACCGCGAAGGAGGCATCGGTCCCTTCAGCCTGGAGACCTACGCCGCAGCGCGGGAGCGTGCCGGGCTCATCGCGGCCAAGACCCGGGCGCGGACCATGCCGCCCTGGCTGCCGGATCCGGGCCCCGAGCCGTTCGTGGGCGAACGCCGGCTACCCGAGGAGGCGATCGAGACGCTGCGGCGCTGGGCCGACGGCGGCGCGCCCGAAGGCGACCCGGCGGCGCTGCCGCCGGCCCCGCGGTTCGCAGCCGGTTGGCAGCTGGGCGAACCCGACCTGGTCGTGACCATGTCCGAGTCCTACGTCGTTCCGGAATCCGGCCGGGACGTCTTCCGGAGCTTCGTGGTTCCGGTCCCAACCGAGCGTGACCGGTTCGTCCGGGCGATGGAGTTCCGGCCCGGCAACCACGAGGTGGTCCACCACGCGGTCGTGCTGGTGGACGCGGCCCGGTCCGCCCGCCATCTCGACGCCCTCGACCCCGAACCCGGCTGGGCGGGCATGCAGGCCGGGCTCGCGGAGAGCCCGGACGGGCACTTCCTCGGCTGGACCCCCGGGAAGACGTCGCTCGAGGTTCCCGAGGGCCTGACCTGGCGGCTGCCCCGCGGGAGCGACCTGGTGCTGCAACTGCACCTGCTTCCCCGTCCGGACGTCGCCCCGGTCCAGGTCCAGGTGGGCTTCCACTTCGGCGAAGCGCCCACCCGCACGTCCATGCGACTCCGGCTCGGCACCAAGGCGATGGACATTTCCGCGGGGGAGAACAGCTACCGCATCCGGGACGCCTACCGGCTGCCCGTGGACGTAGAGCTGGTGGGCCTCTATCCGCACGCTCACTACCTCGGCAAGGAGATGCGGGCCTGGGCCGAGTTCGAGGACGGACGCCGCCATCCGCTCCTCCACATTCCCGACTGGGACTTCAACTGGCAGGCCGAGTACCGCTTCGCCCGGCCGGTGTCCCTGCCGGCGGGCGCAAGGCTCTTGATGGAGTTCGGCTACGACAACTCGGCGGACAACCCTCGGAACCCGCACGATCCGCCCCGCCGGGTGCTCTACGGGCCCGAATCCTCCGACGAGATGGGAGACCTCTGGGTCCAGCTCGTTCCCAAGCGGGAAGAGGACCTCGCGGCGCTGAAGCTGGACTTCGCGCGGAAAGAGACGGCGGCGCGGCTCACCGGCTACCAGTTCAAGCTGGACCGGAACCCGGAGGACGAGAAGGCCCTCTTCAGCCTGGCGGGGATGCTCGCCGCGCTCGGCGAGCGGGACGAAGCGATCCGTCACCTGGAGAAAGCGGCGCGTGTCCGGCCGGACTTCGCCCTGGCGCTGAGCGACCTCGGCCGTCTCCACTTCCTGAACGGCGACGTCGAGCGCGCGGTGGAGTTCTTCGACCGGGCCATCGCGGCGAGCCCGGCGCTGCCCCAGGCGCATCACAACCTCGGGACGGTCCGGCTCGCGCAACGGAATGCAGAGGAGGCGGAGGCGCATTTCCGCCGGGCGCTCGAGGAATGGCCGGATTTCGCCGAAGCGCACTACGGACTCGGAGAGGCGCTGGAAGCCCGGGGGGAATCCGAGGACGCCCTCCGGCGCTATCGGCGGGCCGCGTCCGTGAAGCCCGGCTTCGCCCTCGCCCATTTCCGACTGGGCAACCTGCTGGCGAGGACGGACGACAGCGACAGCGCGGTCCACCACTACGAAGCCGCCATTGCGGCTGCGCCGGAATTCCTGCCCGCTCACTTCAACCGGGCGGCGGTGCTGGCCCGTCAGGGAAAGGCGGACCAGGCGGCGACGGCGCTCGAACGACTACTTCAACTCGAACCCGACCACCGGGAGGCGCGGGAACTGCTCTCCCGGATCGACGCGCAAACACCACGACGGAGGTGACGCGATGATTCGAACAAGTCTGCTACTGACCACGGCGCTGGCGCTGGCCGCCGGCTGCGGCCCGATGGGCGCCGAACCGGCCGGCGACGGCGACGCCCGTCCCACCGAGGTGCTCGACATCCCGGACGCGAGGGAACGCGCCCAGATCCGGAAGGACCTCATCACGAAGCGGCTGGACACGGTCGTGCTCCCCGCCATGCGGGCGCACGACATCGACATGTGGCTGACCTTCAGCCGCGAGCATCACGTGGACCCGATCCTCTCGGAGATCGGCGGCGGCTGGGGAGGGGTGCGGAACGCCTACATCTTCTTCGACCGCGGCGAGGACACGCCCGAGAAGATCTTCATCGGCTCCCACTCGCTCCGCGACCCGACGATCAGCGACGCCTACGACGTTCACATCTTCTACGGCTACACCGAGGAGGGCGTCCGCCCGCATCTCCGGCAGGTGATCGAGGAACGCGACCCGCAGCGGATCGGTCTCAACGTCTCTCCCACCCTGCCGATGGCGGACGGCCTCACCTGGACGCTCCGGAACTTCCTCGAGGAGACGCTCGGCGAGAAGTACTCGTCCCGCATGGTGTCGGCGGAACTGGTGATCCGCGACTTCCGGGAGATGCACATCCCCGAGGAGATTCCGGTGTTCGCCGACCTCTGCGCCTGGACGGTCGCCTGGGAGGAGGAAGCCTTTTCCGACGCGGTGATCACGGTGGGGGAGACCACCATCGCCGACATCCACTGGTGGATGCGGCAGCGGACCATGGAGCTCGGGCTCATCAACGAGTTCCTTCCCGGGGTACGCATCACCCGGAACGGGGAGGGCCTCCCGATCAACAGCGCGGACCACGTCGTGATGCCCGGGGACATCCTGTCGGTGGATGCCGGGGTCGGCTACCTCGACTACCGGACCGACATCAAGCGGACCGCCTACGTGCTGCGGCCCGGGGAGACCGAGGCCCCGGAGAGCATCCGGAACGCGTTCGACAAGGCGCTCGAAATCACCGACATCCTGACGAGCCACTGGAAGCCGGGGGCCATCGCCCACGAGGTGTGGGAGCAGACGATGGAAGATGTCGGGGAGTTGGGGTACCAGTCCGGTCAGCCGAAGACGGGGGGCAACGAGGAGGTTGACCCCAGACAGCCCGAAGTGGGCGTCTATTCCCACTCGGTCGGGAACTCCACCCACGACATCGGGGCGCGGGTCGCGGTCGACTGGCCCTTCGCCTACGGGGACCGGGTGCGGTATCCCATCCGGGCGGACGCGTGGTACTCAGTCGAGCTGCACGTGAGCACCCCGATTCCGGAGTGGGACGGCGTGGTGCTCCCGATCCGCATCGAGGAGAACGCCCGGGTGCTCCCGGGGGGCGACGTGGAGTATTTCGCGCCCAAGCAGACGGAGCTGCTGCTGATCGGGGGGAGCCAGTAGGGAGCGCGTTTCGGACGGAAACCAACTGCCCGGAAGAGAATCAGGCAATGACCTTGATCGAGAACCCCTCACACCCGGGCGAGGTACTCGTGGACCTGTACCTGGATCCGCTCGGCATGAGCGCGATCACACTCGCCAGGCGGCTGAACGTGCCCCGGACGCGAATCGAGCGGTTGGTCAAGGGTGAGACCGCGTTGACCATCGACACCGCGATGAGGCTCTCGAAGTTCTTCGGCAACACTGCGGAATTCTGGGTGAACCTGCAGCGGGCGCACGACCTCGCCCGCGCCCGGAAGACCGCGGACCTTTCGGACATCACGCCCCTGGAGGCGGCGTGAAGCGCCGCGGGCGAACATGGAACTCCCCGACCCGCGAAACGCCGGCATCCTGGTCTCGATCAACGGCGAGCTGATGCCTCGCTCGGAGGCGAAGGTCTCGGTTTTCGACAGTTCGGTGCAGGGCGGCGACGCGGTCTGGGAGGGACTGCGCGTCTATCGGGGCCGCGTCGCGGATCTCGACCGGCATCTGGACCGGCTGTTCGGGTCGGCGCACGCGATGGATTTCAGGCAGGTGCCCGCGCGGGAAACGGTGCGGGCCGCCCTCTTCGAGACCCTGCAGGCCAACGGCATGACGGACGGCGTTCACGTTCGGCTGACGCTTTCGCGCGGGGAGAAGGTGACCTCGGGCATGAGTCCGGAGTGGAACCGGTCGGGCTGCACGCTCATCGTGTTGCCGGAATGGAAGGCGCTGGTGTACGACCCCGAGGGCATCCGGCTGATCACCTCCTCGATCCGCCGGAACAGCCCGCAGTGCATCGACTCGAAGATCCACCACGCCAACCTCATCAACAACATCCTGGCCAAGATCGAGGCCAATCACGCCGGCGTGGACGACGCGCTCATGCTGGACCTGGACGGCTTCGTCGCCGAGACGAACGCCACGAACGTCTTCCTCGTCCGAAACGGCGGGCTGGAGACGCCGCACACGCACGCGTGCCTGCCCGGAGTCACCCGGGCGACCGTGATCGAGGCGGCGCGGGAGGACGGCCTTGAGGTGACGGAGAAGAACCTCTCGCTGACGGAGGTCTATACCGCCGACGAGATGTTCACGACCGGCACCGCGGGCGCGCTGACGCCGGTGCTCGAGGTGGACGGGCGGCGCATCGGCAGCGGGTCACGCGGCCCGCTCACGCTGAGGCTTCAGGAGCTGCACCGCGAGCGGGCCTATGCGGAGGGCGAGCCGATCGGCTGACGGGGAAAGTGCCGGCGCGGCGACGCCGGCCGCCCTGATCGCGCCGCCGGCCTGGAACGCCGACCTCCGGTCGGCGTTCCAGGCCGGCGGCGCGATC
>CAYUVU010000393.1:0-5520 GCA_964448205.1 uncultured Acidobacteriota bacterium | reverse complement strand
ATCGCCGAGTCGACGGCGGCCGACCTCCTGATCCACGAGTGCACGTCACTCGAAGCGCTTCCCGGTCACACCTCCCATCGTGAGCTGGAGGAGGCGGCGTCCCGGATCACAGCCCGCCGGGTGCTGCTGGTGCACACCGGCGAGGACGTTCTGGGCGCGACCGGCCTGGCCTTCGAACGCGCCCACGACGGGTTGCGGGTCGTGGTCTAGCCGGCGCGCCGGCCCCCGGCCGTTACCGCCGAGCACGGCGGCAGCGGACTCCCAACCCCCAGTCGGCCTGGTGGCGCACACGGCTTGGAGCGCCGGCTTCCAGCCGGCATCGCCGAGCGCAGCGAGGCGAAACTCGCGACGTCTATCGGCAGCCCGAGGGACTAGCCACGCGGCGCCGGCAGTCGCTCAGTCGGCGTTCTTGTCGGAGGAGGAGTCGTCGTCGGAACCGGCATCCGGGTTCGTGACGCTCTTCATCGAATTCCGGAAGTTCCGGATCCCCGCTCCCAGACCCTTCCCGAGCTGGGGCAGGCGCGAACCCCCGAAGATGAGGATGACGATCCCCAGGATGATCAGGAGCTCGGTCGCCCCGAAGGGGCCGACCAGGAGGACCGGAACCCACAGGAAGGAAGTCATGGGACGATTCTATCCGCTTATCCCGTTCCGGCCGGGAGCGCCGTCGCGTCGGCCTTCGCGCGCCGGTACACGACCGCCGCCGCCGCGATGTCCTCGGCGGCGATTCCCTGGGACTCGAACAGCGCCGGCCCCGTCGCCGCGCTCCCCTTTCCGGCCGCCACCACCTCGCCGATCGTCTCCAGGTCCTCCCATCGCAGCTCTCCCGAGGCGACCAGCGGCGCCAGATCGCCGCACTCGAGCCGCGCCTGCTCCCGGTCGTCCACCACGATGCGGCCGGCGTGGCGCACCGCGGCGCCGTCGAGTTCGCGCCGCCCGAGCGCGTTCCCTCCCGCCGCCGCCACGAACGCGCCCGCGGCGAGCCACGCGCCCCGGACGACCGGCTCGGCGGCATTCGTGACCGCGATCACGATGGGTTTGCCGCGGACCGCCGCCTCCCCGCTTGGCGCCGGTACGACCTCCACGCCGAGCCGGCCGGACATCTTCCGGGCAAACCGGGCCCGCCGTTCCGGATCCCGGCAAAACGCCTCCACCCGGGTGAGCGGGCGCACCAGCGCGAGGGCTTCCAGTTGCGTTTCGGCCTGGTATCCGCACCCCACGATCCCCGCGGTGGACGCGCCGGGAGCTGCCAGGTAGTCCGCGGCGACCCCGGTGGCGGCGCCGGTCCGGATCTGGCCGAGGGCGTCGGCCTCCATGATCGCGGCGAGCGATCCGGTCTCCTGGTCGAAGAGGAGGAGCACGAAGCGCATGCCGTCCCGGCCCGTCAGATAGGTCTTCAGCCCCAGGTAGCCGAGCGCCGTACTCGAGGCGCTCATCGTGTGGAGCATCCGGCCCGGGACCCGGACCCGCTGCCGGGGCCGGTTCTGGGCTCCCCCCTCGCCGAGCTCCCGGAAGACCTTCTCGACCGCGTCCAGGGCGTCCCGCATCGGAAGGGCTTCGCGGACCAGCGATTCCGGAAAGTAGAGGGTCACCGCCGGAAGGGTAAGCGGAGTACAGGCCGCGGAGGCAACAGAGCCCCTTTCCTACAATGGACGCCATGGACGTGCTGACCGCGCAGCAGATGCGCGACGCGGACCGCCACACCATCGAGGAGGCCGGGGTCCCGGCGCGCGTCCTGATGGAGAACGCGGGGCGGGCGGTGGCCGACATCGTCGCCGCCGAAGCTGGTACGGGCGGCCGCCGGATCCTCATCCTCTGCGGGCGCGGCGGCAACGGGGGCGACGGCCTGGTGGCGCTCAGGGCGCTGGCGGCGCGCGGACTGCGCGGCACCGCCGTGCTGCTGGCCGATCCGGAACGGCTCACCGGAGAGACGAAGGCGAACTACGAGACCGCGATGCAGCTCGCGCTCCATGTCGTTCCCTGCCCCGACGAAGCCACCTGGGAATGGGCGCTCCGGCAGACGGGCCCCGACGGCCTCGCCGCTCCCCGGCCCGGGGTCATCGTGGACGCGATCCTGGGGACGGGGAGTTCCGGCCCGCTCCGGGGGCTTGCCGCCCGGGTGATCGCCGACCTGGACCACGTCGGACGGTTCCGGGACGCGGTCCGGATCGCCGTGGACATCCCGACCGGCCTTTCCGCCGATACGGGGACGGCGCCCGACCTCTGCTTTCGCGCCGATCTCACGGTGGCGCTCGCGGCGCCGAAGATCTGCCATTTCGTCTATCCGGCAAGCGCCGCCTGCGGGGAGATCCGGGTCGCCGAGATCGGGATCCCGCGCGTCTGGCTGAATGCCGGCACCGCGGGGGTCCGGACCAACGACGAACGCCGGGTGGCGCCCTTCTTCCCCGCGCGGGCGCCCGGCGTCCACAAGGGACAGCTCGGCCGGCTGCTGCTCGTTGCGGGCTCCCGGCGCATGCCCGGCGCCGCGGCGCTCGCGGCGCAGGGCGCCCTGTCCGCGGGCGTCGGTCTGCTGACCGTGGCGGGCCCGGCCGACGGGCTGACGGAGCTGCCTCCGGAAGCGATGCGGCTTCCCCTGCCCGCTTCCGGCGACGGGGAGATCGCCCTCGACGGGGTGCCGGAGATCGCGCGGTTCGCCGGCGATGCGATCGCCCTCGGGCCCGGCCTCGGCAGCGGCGAGGAGACGAAGGAGGCGGTCCGCCGGATCGTTCTCACGACCTCGCTGCCGCTTGTGCTGGACGCCGACGGGCTGAACGCCTGGGCCGAGCGGGCCTCGCGCCTCGCCCAGCGGCCGGGACTCGCGCTGACGCCCCATCCGGGCGAAGCCGCCCGGCTGCTGGGCCTGACCAGCGCGGAGGTTCAGGAGGACCGCCTGCGGGCGGCCCGGCGCCTCGCCCGGGAAACCGAAGCCGCGGTGGCCCTCAAGGGACCGGGGACCCTCATCGCCGATCCGCGCGGCGCCGTGTTCGTGAACCGTTCCGGCGGGCCCGAGCTCGCCGCGGGCGGCTCCGGGGACGTCCTCACGGGAGTGGTGGGAGCGCTGCTCGCCCGCGGCCTGGCTCCCCTCGAAGCGCTTTCCGCGGGCGTTTTCCTGCACGGACTCGCCGGCGCCGAGGCGCGCGAGAGCAGCGGGGAGGACGGTGTCACCGCATCCGGCGTGGCCGCCCACCTCGGGCGAGCGGTGCACCGGTTGCGCCGGGAGGTGTCCCGGTGACCGTTGCACCGGCGACGGCCGACGCCATCGCCAGCCGCAGCCCGGAGGACACGCTCGAAGCGGGTGCCCGCCTCGCGGCCCGCGAACCCGGTTGCCGGGCCTTCTACCTCGAGGGGGACCTCGGCGCCGGCAAGACAGTCTTCGCCAAGGGACTCGCGCGGCACTACGGCGTGGACCCCCGCCAGGTCACGAGTCCGACCTTCGCGCTGGTGTCCCGCTACGGCGAGGGAGCACGCCCCGTGTACCACCTGGACCTCTACCGGATCGAGCACGCCGCGGAGCTCCGGGAGCTGGGCATCGAGGAGATGGAGGAGGAAGACGCGGTGGTGATCGTCGAATGGCCGGAGCGGCTCGGACCCTACCGGCGCGCGGACGCCACGCGGGTGCGTCTGCTCCGGGAGGCGGACGGGGCCCGCCGCATCGAGATCCGGGGCGGGGCGAAGGGCCGATGAACGCCTGGCCGAATCGCCTGGCGTCGGCGGCGCTGGCCGCCCTCACCGCGGCCGCCTGCGGCGATTCGGGGCCGCAGGTTCCCACCGAGCGGTCCAACCTGGTGCTGATCACCGTCTCTTCGCTGCGCGCCGACCATCTCGGGATCTATGGCTACCCGCGCAACATCAGTCCAAACCTCGACCTGTTCGGCGCGTCGGGAGCCGTGTTCCTCGAAGCCTTGACCCCCTGGCCGGAGACCGGGCGCGCCGCGGCGGCGCTCCTCACCGGGGTGGACCCGAGCCGGAGCACCCGGGGGGAACCGGCGCTGCTGGTCGAGGCGGCGGGGCTCGCGGCGCGCTTGCGCGAGCACGGCTACCGGACCCTCGCCGCGGTCAGCCATCCCGCGCTGGCCGCCGAACTCGGCTTCGGGAACGGCTTCGACGATTTCCGGGAGTACTGGGGCGACGCGGCCACCGCCACCGATCGGGTGCGGGACTTCGGGACCGAGGCGCTGGGTGCCGCCACCGAAGACGTCCCGGTGTTCCTGTGGCTCCACTTCGCTGCCCCCGCTCGGCCACACGAGCCGCCGGAGGAGGACCTGATCGCCGTCCGGAGCGACACGATGACCCCCGCCGGGCCACGGTTCCGCGGCGGACTCCAGCCGACTGCGTCCGTCGCCCCCGGCGCCGGCTACGGGGAGCTGGTGGATGCCTACGACGCCTCCATCCGGTCGGTGGACCGGGCGGCCGGCGCCCTGCTCGCGAGCGTGTCGTCCGGAGCGCTGCGAGGCAGGACGCTGTTCGTGGTGGCCGGGTTGCACGGCGAGTCGCTCGGGGAACACGGTCCTCCGTTCGAGACGCCGCGCACCCTGTTCCGGGAGACGCTCGAGGTGCCGCTGCTGGTCGGTTGGCCCGGCGGGGACGGGACCCGGGTCCCCACCGAGACGCGTTTCGGATCGGCGGTGGGCCTCGCTGACGTGGGCCCCACCTCCCTCGAGCTGATCGGGGTGCCGCTCCCGGAAACCCTGCCGCTGGGAACGGTCGGCAAGTCGCTGGTTCCGGCGCTGCTCGGGGACGACCCGCGTCCCCACCGGCGTCTTTACGCGCAGTCCGCGCGAGGGCTCTTCGGCGTCTACAACGGCCGGCTGCGGATGCTGCGTATCCCGGTTCCGGGCCAGGAGGCCCCCCTGTTCGCGTTGTTCAACCTCGCCCGGGACCCCAACGAGGCCGAGAACGTCTATGAGCAGGCGCGCTTTTCGATGGAGCCCCTGAAGGCGCAACTGGAGACCCGGCGGATCCAGACGGTGGCGTGGCGCCAGGAGAACGAGGGTGGTGGGGCTCCCGACCCGGAGGTTTCGGAGGAGCTCGGCGCCGCGCTCGAGGGGCGCGGCTACCGCTGAGGGCCCGGGCGCTCGGGGTTACGCGCCGGGCCGCACCTGTTGCTCGTCGGCGGGACGCGGTTTCGCGGCCCCGCGGGCCGCGGTGCTGGCTGAAGCCGGCGTTCCGAGCCGGGTGTGCCACCAGGGCGATGGGGCGTTGCGACGTGCGCGGCGCGGAGCGCCGCGCGTGCCGGTCGGAGACCGGCGTTCCAAGCCGTACGCGCCGTGAGGCCGGGCGGCTCTGCGCGGGCTAGACCCCGGCGGCTTCCAGTTCCGCCAGTACGCGCTCCGGGCGGAGCGGGAGGCGGCGCATCCGGACGCCCGTGGCGTCGTGGACGGCGTTGGCGATGGCCGCGGGGACCGGCTTGTGGGAGGGTTCGCCGGCGCCGTAGGGACGGAGGTCGGGGCGGTCGGGGTTGGGGTCGCCGTTCACGACCACGACGTCGATGCGCTCGGGGGCGTCGCGGTGGGTGAGGGT
>CAYUVU010000392.1:0-11454 GCA_964448205.1 uncultured Acidobacteriota bacterium | reverse complement strand
AACCGCTGGAGCGCCACGATCCCGGCGGTCCTCACCGTGCCCTCGGGCGCCGTCGTCGAGATCTTCACCAAGGAAGCGTCGGACGGACAGATCACCCCCGAGACCACCGCGGCGGAACTCGCGACCGTGGACTTCGGGTTGATTCACGCGCTCACCGGACCCATCGCGGTCGAGGGCGCGGAGCCGGGGGACCTGCTCGCGGTGACGATCCACGAGGCGGAAGTCCAGGGTCCCGGGTGGTCCGGCATCTTCCCCGGCTTCGGCTTCCTCGCCGACGAGTTCACCGAGCCGTGGCTCCGCAGTTTCGACCTGGAACCGGGCGCCACCGAGGCGCGGTTCAACGACCGCGTCACCCTGCCCCTCGCTCCCTTCCCGGGAGTGCTCGGCGTGGCCCCCGCCACCGACGAGATGCTGGTGACCATCCCGCCCCGCGAGAACGGCGGGAACATGGACAACCGGCACATGCGGCCCGGGGCCACGGTGTACATCCCGGTCCAGGTTCCGGGCGCCAACTTCTCGATCGGGGACACCCACGCCGTGCAGGGCGACGGGGAGGTTTCGGGGAGCGCCATCGAGACCCCGATGCGCCTCGTGGTGACGCTGGAGGTCCTGCCGAACCCGCGCGGGATCACCGAGCCCGAATACGAGACGGACGAGTACTACGCGGTCACCGGATTCGACCCCGACATCGACGAGGCGGCGAAGAAGGCGACCCGCCACATGATCGCCTGGCTGGTGGCCGAGCACGGGCTGACGCGCGAGGAGGCCTACGTGCTCTGCTCGCTGGCCGGAGACCTCAAGATCTCCGAGACCGTGGACGTCCCCAACATGCTGGTGAGCATGCACATGCCGAAGTCGATCTTCGGCGGCAACTGAGCGGAACGGGAGACCGGTGGCGGCCGGACGCCGCAACGGTCAACGCCGGTTGGCGCTGGTAGCTACCGGTCGCTACCATTCGCGGATGCGGACCATCGGGATCAAGGCGTTGAACAGCCGGCTCAGCGAGTACGTGCAGCTCGCCTCCTCGGGCGAGACCATTCGGGTCACAAACCGTGACCGGGTCGTCGCGGAGATGGGTCCGCCACGCGAGGCCAGAAGTCCCTTCTTCGCCGATCCGGTGCTGGCCGAAATGGTGCGCGAGGGAATCCTGACTCCTCCGACGGCGCCCCGGAAGGGGCCCCCGCCGGCGGGGAAGCGGGTGGCGCCGCTCGCGCAGATCCTCCGGGAGCTCGACGAGGACCGGGCAGACCGGTGATCTACGTGGACGCTTCGGTCGCACTGGCCGAGCTCCTGGCCGAGGACCGCCGGCCGACTACCGCGCTCTGGGATCAGACGCTCACGGCCAGTCGCCTGCTCGAGTACGAAGTCTGGGTTCGCCTGCACGCGCGGGGCCTGGGTGACGCCAACGCCGAGTCGGCGCGGCAACTCCTCGGCCGCATCGCTCTCGTGGATTTGACTCCCCGGGTGCTGGCGAGAGCCCTCGAAGCGTTTCCCGGCCCGGTTCGTACGCTCGACGCACTTCATCTCGCGACGATCGCCCACTTCCGCGACCGCGGACGAACGGCCGCGCTCGCCAGCTACGACCGGCGCATGCTGAGCGTCGCGCGCGCGATGGAGATTCCCATCTACGACTTGGCGTCCTGACCCGCGGGTGCGGGCAACGCTCTCAAGGGGCAACGCCCCCGGCGTTTCGCCGCGTCTTGCGGTGCGGCCACGCATCGTCCACTATCGGGGTCTGCCGATTCGCCCGGGGCCAGATGCCGGCCTCGGGAAAGGAACGCCGCCGATGAACACCTTCGCCCTCGCCGTCCTGTCCGCGGCAGCGTTGACAGCACTCGCTGTACAACCTGCCTCCGCCCAGCAATACGAATACCCCGATCCCTTCCCGGGCGGCTACCCCTCCGCCGCGGGCGTCAGCAACGCGGGCCGGATGTACATGGAGAGCTATTTCCCGCCCCCCGTCACCGCCTCGCCCACCTACCCGGCCTGGTCGCCCGGCGGCGAGTCCATCGCCTTCGCCTACCAGGGCCGCATCTGGGTCGTCCCCGCCGGGGGCGGCACGGCCCGCCAGGTCACGAGCGGCCCCGGCTACCACTCCCAGCCGAGCTGGTCGCCCGACGGCGGCCAGCTCGCCTACGCGGCCGACATCGACCGCAACTTCGACATCTTCGTCACCGACCTCGCGACCGGCGAGTCGCGCCGCCTCACCACGCACCCCTTCCTCGACCTGCGGCCGCGCTGGTCGCCGGACGGAGTCCGCGTCCTGTTCACGACGGAGCGCGACGGCACCTTCGACCTCTGGGTCCACGACCTGGGCACCGGCACGGCCGAAGCGGTCATCGCCAATCCGGACGCCAACGACATGGCCGGGGACTGGATCGGCGACACCGGCGACATCGTGTTCGTTTCCCGGCGGGGCGAGGCCGCGCTCGGCTCGGGTTCCCTCTGGCGCTATCGCAGCGCGACTGAAACGGTGGAACTCCTGATCCGCATCGAGACCAACTACCAGGCGGCGCCGGTCGTCGCGCCGCACGGGGGCATCGTCGCCTACGTCACCGACGCCTCGGGCAACAACGACCTCTACGCCGTCCCCAGCGAGAAGTCGCCCCGGGGAATCCAGCCGGTGCGGCTCACGCACACCCGCACGGACGAGTATTTCCCCTCGTGGTCACCGGACGGCGAGCGCCTGGTGTACGCCAGGAACGGCGGCGCCGGGGACCAGCCGCGCACCATCGACAACGGGATGGGTTTCGCGCTCTACACGGTCACCCGCGGGGGCGGCGCGCCCCAACCGGTGCAGATCGACGGTTACGCGTGGTCGGAGCCGACCGGCCAGCTCCGCGTCCGCGTCAGCGATGCGGACGGCGAACTGCTGCCGTCGCGCATCTACCTGACCGGCTCCGACGGACGCGCCTACTTCCCGCATACCAGCTACCCGCGCGTCGTCAGCGTGACCGAGGACTACTACTTCCACACGGACGGCAGCTTCTCCGTGACCCTGCCCGCGGGCGAGGCCACCATCGAGGCCTGGCGGGGTTTCGAATACGAGCCCGTCTCGCGCGCCGTCGAGGTTCGCGCCGGGGAGCACGCCACCGTCGAGGTCCAGCTCGACCGCTGGATCGACATGGCCGCAAACGGCTGGTACTCGGGAGACAACCACATCCACCCCAACTACGGCGGGCACTATTTCGTCACCCCCGAGGACCTCCGGAACAAGGCTCACGCGGAGGACCTCAACGTCGCGAACGGCATGATCGCCAACTACTGGGGCAACAGCCGGGTCGAGGACCTCGAGCACTTCCTCGGGCACCCGCACCCGCACACCGGCCCGCGCACCATCGTCTACTACAACGAGGAGTACCGGCCGAGTTACTTCGCGCACCTCTCGCTGCTCAACCTGACCGAGCTGATCACGCCCTTCTACATCGGCTCGGTGGGCACTGCGCACCACGCCCTGTACCCCGACAACGCGTCGGTGCTGCGCCGGGTGCACGAGCAGGGTGGAATCGGCGGATACGTCCACCCCTACGGGCTCCGGCACCGGGACCCGGACGCGGCTGGAGCGGGATCGGCGCGGGAGCTGCCCGTGGACGCGATTCTCGGCCTCGCCGACTTCGTGGACGTGGCGTGCATCTGGAGCGACGAGCTCGGGACGGCCGAGGTCTGGTACCGGCTCCTGAACACGGGTTCGCGCATCCCGGCGACCGCCGGAACCGACGCCATGACCGACATCTGGCGGCATCCCGCGATCGGGACGACGCGCACCTACGTCCACACCGGCGAGGACCATGTCCACTACGACGCCTGGGCCGACGCGATGGCGGCAGGCCGCGCGTTCGTGACCAGCGGGCCGATCGTGACGCTCGACGTTTCCGGGAAGGGCATGGGCGAGGAACTGGCGGTGACGCGCGGCGACACGGTCACCGTGCGCGCGACGGCGCGGTCGCTCTTCACGATGCACGGCCTCGAGATCGTGCAGAACGGCCGCATCGTCCACCGGATCGACGCCACCGGCGACCTCAAGTCGATCGACGCCGAGCTGGAGGTCCCGGTCGAGGGGAGCGGGTGGATCGCGGCGCGGGTGCTGGGGCCGCCACAGCACGGCGCGATGGACAGCTACCTGTTCGCGCACACGAACCCTGTCTTCGTCATCGCGGGCGGCGAGCCGATCCGCTCGCTGGACGACGCGGCGTTCTTCGTCCGCTGGATCGACCAGGTGCTGGAGGAACTCAGGGCCATGGACCGCTGGGACGACCCCGCGCAGAAGGCGGAGGTGCTCGCGACCTTCGAGGAGGGGCGGCGGCTCTACCAGGCGCAGGTGGATGACCTGCGGGGCAGCGGGAGGGGCCGGTAGGACTTCCCCGGACCCGAAAGACCCGACTCTTCCACACCGCAGCGCGCAATCAGCGCGCGTGGCGTTCCAGGCCGGTGGCCGTTTGGAACGCCGGCTTCAGCCGGCACAGCCCGCCGGAGGCGGGCGGCGGGACGGACTTCATGCGCCGGGATGGCTCCGCTGCGCCCGCCCAATGCACCCGGGGTAGCGCCGAACCGCCCGCGGCCCTGGGGGCCGCTGTGCCGGCTGAAGCCGGCGCTCCGAGCCGGCGGCGCCGTCACGCCCGGCGCCGAACCGCGCGCGGACCTCGGTCAGCGAAGCGCCGCCAGCACCTTCCCGATGAAGGGCGACACCGCGCCGCCCTGGATCCAGCGGACCACGACCACCAGGTCGTTCTCCCAGTCCACGTAGACGATGTTGCTGCCGGCGCCGCGGAAGGTGACCGCGGTGTCCGGGGCGTCGGGGATGGACTTCACCATCTCCCCGTCACGCTCGACCGAGCCGTTCAGGAACCAGTTCATGTAGCCGTAGCTCGGATTCACGTCGCCAGGAGTGCGGGCCATCCCGATCCACTCCTCGGAGATGAGCTGCTTTCCCTTCCAGTTCCCCATCCGCAGGAACAGGTAGCCGAAGCGGGCGAGGTCGCGGCCGCTGATGTGCATGCCGCCGCCCCAGTGGCCGCCGCCGCTCACCGACTGGACGTTCCGGCCGTCGATCATCACCCAGGAGTTCTCGTAGCCGTGCCAGCGCCACCGGTTCGAGGCGCCGATGGGCTCCATGATCCCCTCGCGCAGCACCACCGGCAGCGGATCGCGCACCACGTGGAGCGCGGCGAGCGCGAGCAGGTTCACCCGGACGTCGTTGTACTTGTAGTGGGTTCCCGGCTTGTGCATGGGCCGGTCGGGGTACTCGAAGGGGTGGTCGCCCACCGGGCGGTCGGCCCAGTCGGGCTTCCCGAAGAGCGTGCCCTGCCAGTCGCTCGTCTGGCGCAGCAGGTGGTCCCAGGTGATGGACTCGTTGTGATCCGACCCGAAGAGTTCGTCGTCGGGCATGTAGGGACCCACCCGGTCGTCGACCGAGGCGATGAGTCCCTTGTCGTAGAGGAGCCCGACGGCCGTGGAGAGGAAGGTCTTGGAGACGCTGAAGGTCATGTCCACCTTCTCGGACGGCCCCCACTCCCGGACGATGTAGCCGTCCTTCACCACGATGCCGCTCAGCGCGCCGCGGACGGTCGTCGGGCCGACGCGGCTTCCGAAGGGCTCCTGGGCGAACGTCAACTCGTGGTTGAGCGCCAGGTCGCGCGGAGCGTTCGATTCGGAGGCGACCGCAAACTCCACGGCCTCTTCGAGGAGCGCCGGGTCGAAGCCGGCCTCCTCGGCGGTCTTCGTCTGCCAGTCGTGCCGCTCGGGGAAGTAGGGAGACTGCGCCGCCCCCAGACCTGCCGCAAACAGACACAGGACCGCGAGGGCCGTCACGCGGACGAACCGGTTTCCTCTTCTCATCGCTTGTTCTCCTGAAAGGCCTTCAGGCCTCGATCTTGGACCTCATCTCGGCAAACATCTCGCGCAGCACCTTTTCGGTCACCGGCTTCAGCAGCCGGGAGGCGAGCGCCGCCAGCGTTCCCCGCACCTGCACCGTGCCCTTCCAGTCGAGCGCGGTTCCGGAGTCCTCGTCGCGCAACCGAAGCTCCGCGACAGCGTCAATCGTGGTGCCCGGACCCCGGCCGCGGATCTTCATCCGGGCCTCCTCGAGTTCCACGAGGTCGGTGAACTCGATGACGTTCTTGGCGTTGAGCCCGACCGTGCCGAGCTTGATGCCGCCCACCACCTCGAAGCGCTTGCCGGGTTCGAGGATGCGGACCGATTTCACCCCGGGAGTGCACGAGGCCACCGACTCGGCATCGGTGACGAATCCCCAGACCTTCTCCCGGGGGGCGTTGATGATCTCGGTCCCTTGGATGTCCATCGCCGGATTCTACGGGAGGCCCCGGCGGCGGAGCGGGTCGCGGCAGCGCGACTACGCGCCGACGAAATCCCGGGGGTCGATGCGATCCACGCTGGGCACCGGGTCGAAGTCCCGGTCAGCCGAGAGGATGGTCCGGATGCCCCGGTCTTCCATGGTGGCCACATGAATCGCGTCGCGCGCCGGGAGCTCCTGGTGATCAAGAAGGAGAGAGAGCGCGCGGTTGGTGTGACCTTCCGTTACCGGGATGATCTCGTTACAGAGTTCGAGAGCAGCCCGGTGGACGGCTTGGGCCATGAACGGGCGACGCCGGGCGAAGTAGTGGTGCAGGATTTCCTGCAGGACTTCCGCGTTTGTCGCGAGCATCACACCCGTTTCCTGGGCACGCCGCAGCGCGTCCTGGCACGTGTTCCGCCACTCCGGGTCGGCACCGGCCCGATACATGAACACGTTTGCGTCCACAAAGATCGTGGCCATGGAACCCATCGGGGACGAACCAGACGCCACGCGCCACTCAGTCATTCCCTCTGGAATCCGTGCGGGCATCGCTGCGCGGCCACTCCGCCTCGCGGAAGGCCGTCTTTAGCCGGCTGTATTCCTCATTCCACTCCCGCCACGAAGATGGGACCGGAGCGGGAGGAAGGGCATCGATCGCCGCGAGCGCCTCCCGTTGTCGCCGGACCCTGTCCGGCTTGACGCAGTACTCCTGGATCGCCTCCCGGACCACACTCGCGCGCTTCCTGCCCTCCGCCTCGGCTCGCCGGCGGACGGCGGCGTACTCGACCTCGTTCAGCGTGACCTGGACCTTGTGACTGCGGGGCATACGGCGGGAGTATCGTGTGTCATCACTCATGTGTCAAAGGTAGTGACTGCTGCGTAATGTGTCGCAGATGTCCGACTCTGTCCAGCGAAACGGATCATTGGCCCCGCTCCCGGCGTAGTCTTCCCGGCTGAGGTTTCCCGCCATGTTTCGCTTCGCCTCTCCGGCCGGTCCCGCTTGCGGCCTGGCCCTGGCTTCGGTCCTGCTTGCGCTTCCCCACGGCGCGGCGGCAACGCCGTCCGAATCCGGATTCGCCGCCTCGACGGCGGAGATCGTCGGAGAGGTCACCGACCCGCAGGGGCTGCTCGTGCCCGGCGCCGACGTGATCCTCACCCTCGCGAGCGGTGAGATCCGGGAGACCACCAGCGACGCGGCGGGCTCCTTCCGGTTCGACACGCTTCCGGAAGGCGTCCACCAACTGACCGTGCTCGGACGGGGATTCGCCGACCGGACCGTCGAGATCACCGTGGGCGCCGCGGGCGAGGTCCGCATCAGCATCCCGCTCGACATGTCGTTCGCGGAGCGGGTGACCGTCACCGGCCAGCAGCAGGAACGGAGCCTCCAGGACGAACCGGCGAGTGTGGCGCTCGTGAGCGGCGCGCAGCTCGACGCCGGGACCGACACCGATCTCTACCGGCTGGTCGCCATGACCCCGAACGTCAACTCGTCCTCCGACGTCCGCGGCTTCTCGATCCGCGGCATCAGCCAGCAGGGCTTCGGGCCGGAAGGCGGCCTCCTGCTGAGCGTCAAGCTCGACGGGGCCACCGTCCAGGGGTACCAGGGCACCTTCTTCGGGCCGTTCAGCACCTGGGACATGGACCGGGTCGAGATCTTCCGCGGCCCGCAGTCCACCCAGCAGGGGCGGAACGCGCTCGCGGGCGCCATCGTCATGAAGAGCGCCGATCCCGAGTACCGGACCGGGTTCCGGGTGCGCGGCCGGTTCGGCAACTTCGGCGCCACCCAGGGTTCCGCCGTCCTGAACGTGCCGATCGTGGCCGGCAAGGCCGCCTTCCGGCTCGCCGTGGACAACCGGCAGAGCGAAGGTTTCGTCGAAAACCCGACCCGCGGAGAGGACTCCTACGACTACCGCGACTACCTCGCGGTGCGGATGAAGCTGCGCTTCGATCCGACCACCCGGTTCCGGGGACTGCTCACCTACCAGGCGACCGAGAGCCGGGGCGGCGACGGCGCGATCAACGTGGACCGTTTCCCCGAAGAGCGGGTCAACATCTCGGACCACCCCGCCGAGGACGGTTCGGAGCACCACAACCTGACGCTGGCGCTCGCCTACGACCTGAGCCACCGGCTGTCGCTCGAGTCGACATCGAGCGTCTACCAGCACGACTACCGCCGGGAGGAGGACCTGGACCAGACGCCCCTCGCCGCCGGCGTCCTCGACTACACGACCGACGACGAGTGGATGACCCAGGAGTTCCTTCTCCGCTACCAGGGCCCGGGCCGCCGGAGCGGCGTGCTGGGGCTCTACTTCGCCGACCTGACCGACACCCTGCAGGCGGACGCCGCCGGGCCGGGCGAACTCGCCGGCCTGCCTCCCGGCTTCACGCTGACCTCGTTCTTCAACACCGAGGAAACGACCCGGAACGCGGCCCTCTTCGGCGAGTTCGACCTCGGTCTCGCGGATGTCTGGACCCTCACCCTCGGCGCCCGTTACGACGACGAGCGCCGCCAGACCGTGAACCGCCAGGGGGTGGTCTCCGACCCGCCCCTGCCCCAGTTGCCGCCGGCGGGCCCCCCGCAGGAACTGGACGCGTCCTACCGGGCCTTCCTGCCGAAGGCGACCCTGACCCGCGACTGGAGCGATTCACTCTCCACCTCGGTCGGCTGGCAGCGGGGTTACCGGGCCGGCGGGCAGTCCATCGCCGTCCTGAGCCAGCGGGTGAGCGACTTCGAGCCGGAGTACACCAGCAACGTCGAGTTCGCGCTCCGCGCCGAGGCGCCCGACCGGCGCTGGTTCTTCAACGGCAACGCGTTCCATACCGACTGGACCAACCAGCAGGTCCGGGTGATGACCGATCTCGGTCTGCCAGTGGACAGCGTCACGGTGAACGCCGGGGAGTCCACCGTGCGCGGACTGGAAGCGCAGGCCGGCTACTGGTTCGACCCGCGCGTTCAGTTCTACGGTTCGCTGGGCCTGCTCGAGACCCGGTTCGACGACTTCCGCGACGGCGAGCGCGACTTCACGGGGAACGAGTTCCCCTACGCTCCGGCCTGGTCGTGGCTGACCGGCCTGTCCGTCCGGCTGGACGACAACTGGTCGGGGAACGCCGAGGTCGCCGCGCAGGCGGACGCGTTCTCCAACAGCGGGAACGACGCCCGCTTCCGCGTGGGACGGCGCACCCTGGTGAACGGTCGCTTCGGCTACCAGCAGGGCAACTTCGGGGTCTTCGCGTTCGGCCGGAACCTGCTCGACGAGGCCTATCTGTTGCAGGCCTGGCAGCCGACCGCTCCGATCTTCGGGGCGCTGGGACGCGCCGGCGAGCCCCGCACGATCGGGATCGAACTGGACGTGAGTTTCTGACCCCGAGTTGCCTTACGGGTCTTCCACGCGGGTCCAGGGACCGCACTCGGCGTCGCTGTAGAACCCGGCGTCGGACGCCTCGATCGTCACCGTGAGTTCCGCGCCGGCCCGCGTCTCAACGAGGCCGTCCTCCACGACGTCCTCCTGACCGCCTCCGAAGGCGGCGAGCCGCAGCCAGAGGCAGAGGTAGTCGGCGTCGGCGCGATAGGTGCCGGGGGCGATCTGGGCGCCGACCAGCCAGGCGCCCGGACGGATTTCCTCCTGCGTGCCGGTGTAGGGAGGCGTGGCCCGCCACTCGCCACACTCGGCAGTGGACCGGAACGCCGCGTCGCCCGGGTCGATGTCCACGATCTCCTGTCCGGAATCGAAACGGAGTTCCCGGCCCGCGATGAAGTCGAGATCCGGCGGCGATTCGAACGGCACGAGTGCGGCCCGGCCGGCCGGGTAGCCGATGGAGAATCCCGAACGCCGGTTCCAGCGGCAGTAGGACTCGGGATCCGTGAAGTAACGGCCCGGCGGGATCTCGTCACCGACGATCCACTGCCCCCCGCCGAACGAGTCCCGGGGCGCCCCGCCGATGAGGGTGAAGTCAAGCCGACCCGAATCACGCGTCGCAGATCCCGTCGCCTCGGCGTAGCCATCCTTCCGCGCCGCGAGAGTGGTGTCGCCCTCCAGATCATGCAGGAAGTACCCCCCGTCGCCTCGCGTCACGGTCGCCTTCCCCGCGGCAGGGCCGTCCAGCGCGACGACGAGCACGTCCGCCACCGGGCGGCCGTTGTGGTTGACGACCTGTCCGTTGAGGTCGTAGAGATCTGGATTGACAGGCGCGACCGCCACTCCGGCCTCGGCGCCGGCCGGCCCCAGCGTGGCGGTGATCCGCGTCGCGCCCGCCGCGTGCGCGAACACGAAGCCGCGTCCGTCCACGCTCGCCACGTCGGGCGCGCTCGAACTCCAGAGCGGGTCCACCTGCCCGCTGGTCCCGTCGCTGAAGGTCGCCCAGGCCGTCAGTTGCGTGACCGTCCCGATCTCCATCGGCTCCTCCGGCAGGCCCCGGATCTCGAGCGCCGTGGGAACCGGTCCCGGAGGAGGCCCGACAGGCGTCGTCGCGTCGCCGCAGCCGCCAAGACCGAGCGCGGACACGACGGCGGCGAGGACCACCGCGCCCGACGCCATCCTCCACGGCACGAGCCCAGTCAGGTCCCTTACGCAGGCCATCTTCCGGCAGGCTAGCAGCCTCCAAGCCGGACCGGCCGTCAGTCCGGGGTTGCCGTCAGCAGGCGGTCATGGCGGCGGAGAATGTCCTGGAGGCGTTCGTGCGGGATCGCGTAGATCCGGCGGCCGTTCACGCCGGTCATGTCGCGAGCCGCGACCATGGAGTTGACGATGGCCTCCTCGGTGGCCTGCACGACCCCCTCGAAGAGCGGGTTCAGGTCGGAGTTCGCCAGGATCCGCAATCGTGCCTCGCCGCTGTCGTTGGCCACGGCCTCCCCGTTGGCGGTCGAGAACGCTACGAAGATGTCTCCGGAGCCGTTCATCGAGATGCTCCCCAGGCGTCCGAGTCCCAGGGACGCCCGGCGGGCAACACGTTTCAACTGATGCGGGAGGAGCGGCGCGTCGGTGGCCGCGACGATGATGATGGATCCGTCCCGTCCTCCCCTGGGGGCGGGAGGACCGGCTTCCGGAGCCGGCGGATTCTCGGGAAGCAGGTCGGGGATCTCCCGCCCCACCGGCACCCCGGCGATGCGGAGCTGCGGGCGCCGGCCGAAGTTGGACTGCACCAGGACGCCCACCGTGTAGTCC
>CAYUVU010000391.1:0-6372 GCA_964448205.1 uncultured Acidobacteriota bacterium | reverse complement strand
CTTCGCGACGCGGCGGAACCTCGTTTCTCCGAGCGAAAGGCCGGCGGGGTTCCCGGCGGGGTCGAGGTCAAAGGCGACCAGCAACTCGCCGCGCCAGCGGGCGTCCCAGGCCACCCGGAAGGTCTCGTGGCTGAAGTGGGTGAGCGGCCCCTGAAGACCGGGGCCGTACTCGAGGCGGAGGCCTTCTTCCCCTGCGGTGACAACGATTTCGCCTCCCACCTCGTGACGGTAGGTCCCGGCGTACGCCGACGGCTCGAGGTGGGAGCGGGAGCCCTCCACCCGGGTCGCCTGCAACGCGGCGAACGCCTTCTCCTGGGCGGCGGCCAGACCGTCGTAGAGCTCCTTCAGCTCCGCGCTCCAGTCCCGGAACGGCTTCCCCAGCAGGGCGTCGAGGCCGCGCAGCATCAGCGCGTGCCGCACCTCCACGTGGTCGCGGTTGCCGAGGACATACACGCCGATCCCCTCGTCCCGGATCAGGCCGGCGATGGCCACCATCCCGTCGATGCTCCCGGTGTGGAAGTCGAGAGCCTCCCCGTCGTAGTCCTGCTGGAACCAGCCGAGGCCGTAGGTCACCCACTTGGGACTCGTGAGCCGCTGGGTCGGGTAGAAGCCGGCCCGGTCCACGAGCGCCTGGGGACGGAACATCTCCTCCACCACCGCTTCGCTGAGGATGCGCGTCCCGTCGGCCGCCACCCCGGAGGCGAGGAGCATCCGCAGCCAGAGCGACATCTCGCGCACCGAACTCCACACCGATCCGGCCGCCGCCACCGAGTCCACCGGGGCGTTCTCGATCACCACCGTCTCGCCGTCCACGACGTGGTGGGGCGAGGCCACGTTGCCGCGGCCGCGGGTCAGCGCGATCAGGGGCACCGTTCGGTCCATCCCCAGCCGGTCGAAGATCCGCGAGTCCACAAAGTCATGCCACGGCATCCCGGAGACGCGCTTCACGACTTCGCCGGCGGTCGCGTACATCACGTTCTGGTAGACGAACCCGGACCGCATCGAGTAGGCGGGCTCGACGTGGCGCAGCCGCGACAGCATCTCGTCCATATCGGTGTCCTGGCCGTACCAGAAGAGATCGGTGTTCGGGAGGCCCCCGCGGTGGGTCAGGAGATCCCGCACGGTCATCGCCTCACTGACCCAGGGATCCCCAACCGCGAACTCGGGAATGTGGCGGCGCACCGGGTCGTCCCAGTCGAGCTTCCCCTCGTCGACCAGGATGCCGAGCGACGCCGCGGTCATCGCCTTGGTGGTCGAGCCGATCGAGAACAGGGTGTCCGGGTCCACGGCCTCGGGTTTGCCGAGCTCGAGGATGCCGTAGCCCCGGGCGAACAGCAGTTCCCGCCCCCGGACGACGGCGACCGCGAGACCGGTCGCGTCCCAGTCGTCGACCGCACGCTCCACGTAGGCGTGGAACTCCCCGGCGTCGAAGTCCTGGAAGGCCGCAACGGGAGCCGGCCACAGCGCCGCCGCGAGCAGCAGCGCTGCCGGACGCCGGAACCGGTTCCCGGTGCTCAAGAGGTCGGGCACCCCTCCTCATGAGGCAGCAGGGAACGGGCGAGGAGCTGGTGCAGGGCGCCCCGGTAGTCCCACCGCGTTCCATGATTGGCGTCCGCGAAGGTCTCGAGGAGGTCCGCGGCGACCTGTCCCCCGTACACCCGGCACTCGAAGCCCTCCGCATCTTCCTCGTCCGGCGGCGGGTCCGGAAGCGGCCAGGGCCGCTCGTTCAGCACCGACGGCTCGGGAGGCATGGGGCCCACGCTGACGTACACCTGCACGCGCTCGCCGAGGTAGATCTCGGCCGCGGTGTCCGCGGTGGCGTGATCGAGGCGCTGCATCAGTTCGCGGACCGCGAGGACCCGGGGATCGGTGTGCGATATCGAGCCGAGGGCCTCGATGCGGAGCAGGTGCGAGCCCTGCCGGTCCCGCAGCACCACCTCGTAGGCCGGCGCGTCGGCGATGACGGGACCCGTGGTGGGCTGCGGGATGTTCACCTCCCCGAGCTGGGAGATCCCGGTCGTCGCGGCCAGGTCCTCCGCCAGGAGCTGCCCGACCTGGATGTTCGGGAGCAGCGGGCCGGGAAAGATCTCGATGGTCGGCCCCTCGTGGTAGAGCTCGCCCCCGACAGTCACCGCGTAGCGGGGCGGCCGTCCCAGCGAGTACTCGATGGGGACGAAACCCGGGCCCTCCCAGACCTCCAGGAAGAAATGCCCGGGATCGTCGGGAAGGTCGAGCGTGTCCGGCGGCGGCCCGACCGGGGGCGGCTCCGGAGGCGGCGGCGCGGTGGGGGCGGGAGCGTCATCCGAGCCGCACCCGGCGGCGAGCGCCAACAGCAGCGGGAGGGCGGCGAGCGCCGACCGGAGCGCCCGCCGGCGGAACATGGCCCCCTCAGCCGCCGAGGCTTGCCCGGACGACGAGTCCGAGGCCGTAGAGGACGCCGGAGAGCGCGAGCCCCACGGAGGCCAGCCGGAGACCGCTGCGAACGCCGGAACGGCCCGTGAACAGGCTGGTCGCCGCTCCCGAGACGAAGAGCGCCACGCCGCTCAGGGCCACCGCCCCCAGCAGTGCGGGACCGCTGCCCAGACCCAGCGCCGGGAGGAGCGCCAGGGGAAGCAGCGGAACCAGCGCTCCGCCCCCGAAGCTCAGCAGCGAAGCCAGCGCCGATGCCCAGGGCGAACCTAGATCGTCGGGGTTCAGGCCGAGTTCCTCGCGCGTCAGCACGTCGAGCGCGCGGGCGGGCTCGCTGATGAGGCGCTTGCCGAGGTCGCGCGCGGCCTCGCGCTCGAGACCGCGCGCCTCGAAGATCATCGCCAGCTCCTCGGCCTCGTCGTCCGGGTAGAGCCGCAGTTCCTCCTCCTCGAGAGCGATCTGCCGCTCGTAGAGTTCGATCCGCGAACGCACCCCGAGGTACTCCCCGGTGGCCATCGATACCGCGCCCGCCACCATTCCGGCGGCGCCGATGAGGAGCGCCGTGCCCGGGGAGGCGCCGGCTCCGCTCGCCGCCAGGATCAGGGCGGTGTTCGACACCAGCCCGTCGTTCGCCCCGAAGATGGCGGCGTGCAGCGCGACCGCTCCGCGGGTGTAGAGGTGGCGCTGCTCCTCGCCCAGCAGGTGATCGCGGGACTCCGCGCGGACGCTCGAACCGGCCTCCTGCGCAATGAGCACCTCGAGGCTCGAAGGCGCCGCCCGGTAGACGGAGAGGCCGCGCACCTTCAGCGCGGCGAGCGCGGGCAGCAGCGAGCGCGGGCCGATGCGCCGGATCAACGTCCCCACGAGCCGCACCCGGAAGGGCGCCTCGTAGGGTCCCGGAGGCGGGCCACCCGCCTCCTCGATCGCCTTGACCCACGACTTGCTCTGTTCCAGCGCGTCGGCCGAGAGCGCTTCGAAGAGGCGCTTGTTCTCTCCGGTCTCGATCTCCGCAAGCACCAGGTAGAGCCAGGCCGCCTGGACCTCGCTCTCCCAACTGTCGAGCAGCGAGGCCGTGTCGGCCATCAGCGGTCCCGGTCTCCCGGGAGGTGCGCTCGATCGATCGGCGTCATGGAAGTTAGCAGCCTGTGGATGAAGTGACGTGAGCACCGAGAACGCCGAGGCGCCCGGCTGACCAGGCGCGTGAGGAAGGAATACCGAGTGTATTCCGACCGAAACGCAACGCAGAGCGCCTCGTAGAGGCGCGGTTCAGGCGGGATGCATCGGCGTGCGGATGCCGCGTGACTTTGTCCACAGGCTGCTAAGGCAGGGTACCCGAAGGAGGAGCGATGCCGGCCGGCGCTTCCGGAAGCCGCATCCGGTAGAGCGGCAAAGCGTCCACCAGGCGCACGATCTCCGCCTCGACATCCCGGAAGCCCGCGCCTCCCACCCCGCCGAATTCGGCTTCCAGCCGGGCGGCGCTGAGCCCCTCGGGCAACCCGGCAGCGGTCGGCGCGAGGTCGTCTTCCCGGACGCCGTTGGCGAGCCGCACCTGGATCCAGCGGGCGCGCGCCAGATCGCCGGTCGCCGAGAGCCCGAAGCGGGTGCCCGCCTCGTCCATCAGCAGATCGGCAAAGGAGAACCCGGTCCCGCCCTCCGCGGCATCGAGCTGCTCCTTCAAGAGCCCGGCCCCGCCCGAGACGCCGTCGGGCGCCACCTGCACGATGCCGGCGCTCAGGAAGAAATGGCGCGCCCAGTCGGGGCGCCCGTGCAGACTCAGCGGCAGGCGGTCCAGCAGCCCGCGCGCTTCCTCCCCGCCGCCGGGCACGCGCGCCAGGTCGAGCAGCGAGGGATGTCCGAAGGCGCCCCCGAGGGCGAGCAGGGCGGCCCGGTTCTCGGCCAGCGCGTCGCCTCCCACCGAACGGACGGCGGCGAGCGCGAACGTACGCCGCAGCACCGCCGAGGTCCGGTCCGGCTGCTCCCGGAGGAGATCGGCGTCCCGGGCGAGCAGCGTCAGGTAGCCGCTCACCCGCGAGTGGATCCCCGCCTCCGTGTCCTCCCGCTCCCGCCAGCGCACCACGATCGTCGAATCCGCAACCCGGACCTCGTCGAAGGGCGCGAGCAGCGCCGCCACCGCGGCGTTCCGGCGCAGCCAGCGCGAGAGGACGCGGGACGAGGACCGGACGAGGACCGGCGGCGCCTCAATGCCCCCCACCCGGACGGACCGGAACGCAGCGCGGAACTCGCCGCCCTCGACGGTCGGCTGCGCGGTCGCCGCGATGTTCAGGAAGCGGGCACCGAACGCGGGGACGGCCACCGGCATCGAGCCGGCGATCTCCATCGCATCGCCCGCCGGGGCCGCGTGGAGCCGCACGCCCGGGTCCGCGCCCACGGCGGCAAGCGCGAGGCGAAAGCCGGCGGCGAAGGTGGCCGCGTTCAGCGTCGCGTGCGAACCGGGCGCTCCGTCCCGATAGAAATCGGCAAAGGCGTCGCGGTACCGGCCGTCGGGCGATCCGGGCGGGCCGATGGGATCCGTCACCGCGACCCGGTCGGTGATCAACAGGAGCAGCACGGCGACGCTCGCGAGGAGGACCGCGGCAATGGCGACCAGCACCGGAATGAGGACCAGCGCCGAGCCGGCTCCCCGCGCGATGACGGCGCCGAACAGTGCGCCGACGAACATCCCGGTCAGCGGCGCGAGCAACGTCGCCACCTCGGGAAAGACGAAATTCTCCAGCACGAGCCAGGGAGCCGCGTCCGGAGCCGCGACCACGAGCGCGGTCACGACGGTTCCGATCAGGAGCGAGGGGAGCAGGACCAGGAAGAAACCGGTCAGGACGCCTCGCATCCGGGGCAGCACCAGCGGGATGAGGATCCCGATGGGAAGGAACCAGAGGCCCTGCCGGGAGAGCCCGTGGGCGAGCGAACCGAAGTCCGATCCGGGGAAAGAACCGTCGGGCCCGTAGGCGGCCGCGAAGAACGCATACCCGGCGAGAGCGGCCGCGGCTCCGAGGTTACGGATCCCGAAACGGGAACGCTCTTCCGACACCGGGACCTAGCGCGAGGGGCCGCCGCCCGAGCGCACGTCGGCCAGCGCCCGCCAGAAGGGCGGGAGCTGTTCGTCCATCAACCGGCGGTATTCCCCGCGAGCCGTTTCGAAGCGCTCCGTGAGAATCCCGTGGACCTCGCGCTGCTGGTCGGTGGGCGCGAAGTCGGCGCCGTCCCAGCCGGCGTCGTTCGCGAGGGCGCCGAGCCGGCCGTAGAGGCGCATCGGCGCCCGGAAGGCATCTTCGCGGGCTCCGGTGAGCCCGACATCGAAGAGGCGCCCCTCGATGGCGATCGCCGTCCCCGCGATCTCGCCCGCGCTCTCGAGCAGCGCCGTGAACCGCTCGTCACCGGCGTGGCGCTCCCGGAGCCCCTCGATCTCGCGGCGCACCCACTCGAGCTCGTCCACCATCTCCGCCAGTTCGTTCAACTGGTCGTGGATGGCGTTCAGGAACGCGTACTTCTCCCCGATGTCGCCGGGGGTGGCGGCGGATGCGGGATCGACCTCCACCCGCAGGGCGGTCTCCGCGGTGTGCTCCCCCACTGTGACCCGCGCGGTGTAGGACCCGGGGGGCTGGAGGAGACCGCGGTAGCCGGGGAAGATGTCGAGGTCCCAGGTGCGGATCCGGCGCTGCTGGTCCTCGCCCATTTCCACCCAGTCCCGGTCGGGGGGCCGGGTGCGGAGGGTGGCCCGGTCGGGGGTATCGCCGCGGAGGTCCCAGTACACCCGGGAGAGCCCGGCGGTCCCGGGTCCGCGCAGCGTCCGCACGGTCTCCCCGGCGGCGTTCAAGATCGCGATTTCGGCCCGGTCGGATGCTGCATCCTCGTCGAGCCACCACGAGATGGGAGCGCCGTAGGGAGCGTTCCGGCCGGTCACCAGGCTGCCCGGCTCCGACTTGATGCTCTGCCGCGGCAGGAACC
>CAYUVU010000390.1:0-9113 GCA_964448205.1 uncultured Acidobacteriota bacterium | reverse complement strand
CGCCGCCGGCATCAAGACGATGAGCGCGAGAACGAGCCGGAACTTCATGCCACCGCGGAACGATAGACGGCGAGAGCGCCCGCGGCGTCGAACGGACGCGGATTGAAGCGGCCGGTCCACTCGGCGGAGGCTTCCTCCGCGAGCGCCGGCAGGTCCCGGACGTGCAGGCTCTCGCCGGCGAGGTCCTGCGGCAAGGCCGCCATGGCGACCCAGGCGTCGAGCCGGCTCGCGAGGGTGTCCGCGGGATCGTCTCCCGGTGGAATTCCGGCGGCGCCGAGCAGATCGCGGTAGGCATCCCGCGCGGAGGAAGCGTTCCAGCGGACGACCCGGGGCAGGGTGATGGCGAGCGCCCGGCCGTGCGCCACGTCGAAGCGCCGGGTCAGGGGATTCGCGCAGGCATGCGCCGCGCCCAGCATCGACCGCTCGATCGCGGCTCCGGCAAGGAAGGCGCCGAGTTGCATCTCCTCCCAGGCGGTGGCGCTGGCGGGACCGGCGGTGACGAGCGGAAACGCCCGGCTCAGCAGTGCGAAGGCGCGGTGGCTGAGGGCCACCGACGCATCGGTCCGCCCGGACGTCACCGCCGTTTCCACCGCATGGGCGATGGAATCGAAGCCGGTCGCCGCAATCACCTCCGCGGGCGCCGAGGGAAGGAGGGCCGGATCCAGGATCACGTCCCGGAACATCGCGGAGGGCGCCCCGCAGGCGAGCTTCTGGTGATCCCGGTCCCGTGAAATCAGGGCGTAGGACTGGGCCTCGCTCCCGGTGCCGGCGGTCGTGGGAACCCCGATCAGCGGCGGGAGCGGGCGAGGGCACCTGTCGTACCCCCGGTAGTTCTCCATGCGGCCGCCGCCCGCCAGGAGGAATCCCGCCCCCTTGGCGACATCCAGGGAACTCCCTCCGCCTACCCCGACGAGGGAGTCGGCGCGCATGGCGCCGGCGGCCACGGCGGCCCGGTCCACGTCTGACTCGGTGGGGTTTTCGCCGAAATCGGAGAAGACCTCCACCACCACCCCCGCGCTCTCGAGGCTTTGGCGGGCCCGGCCCGTGATGCCGGCCGCCGCGATGCCGGGGTCCGAAGTGATCAGGGCGCGGCGGCAGCCGCGTTCACGGGCGACGGCGCCGAGGTCCGAGACGGCTCCGCTTCCGGAACGGATGAGCGGCGAGGGACCGGCTGGGAGACGCCAGCTTCGAGACAAGGGACCGATCAGTGTGGATCAGTCGGCACCCGGATCAGCGGGCGCCACCGGTCGCCCCCTCCTGGTCCTCGAGGGCGAAGAGCTGGTTGTGGCTCGCGATGTAGAGAACGCCGTTCGCCGGAACGGCGCTGGAATAGACCGAGCCGCCCATGTTCATTTCGGCGATGACCTCCTCGGCCGGGCCCGGCCGGAGCACGACGATGTCGCCGTCCTCGTCCCCCAGATACAGCTTGCCGTCGGCGATGACCGGCGATCCCCAGACGGCCGCGAAGGTGTCGTGGACCCAGAGCGGTTCCCCGGTCTCGATGTCGAGGGCGTGGAGGAAGCCGGAGAAGTCGGGCAGGTAGAAGATGCCGTCCTTGAGCGCGCCGGTGGAGATGCTGCGGCGGATCGCGTCGTAGTGCCAGAGGCGGCCGGTTTCGGTGATGTCCCCCCGCTGGGTGGCGTCGATGGCATAGAGATGGCCGACTCCCTCACCATGCTCCGGATCCTGTCCGTTGGCGATGTAGAGCCGGTCGCCCGCGATGACCGGAGTGGAGATGACGTTGTTCCGGGTGCGCGGCCAGGCCGAGTCCTTGGGATTCGTGTCGAACCACCAAAGCGTCTCGCCGCTTCCGGCTTCGTACCCCCGGACCCAGCCGTCCCCTTCGCCCATGATGACCTGGGTCACGCCGCCCACCTCGGCCACCCCGGCGGCGGACCACTGCCCGTGCAGGATGTTCTCCCCGACCTGGTTCGCCTCCCAGACGAGCTCTCCGGTCTCCTTGTCCACCGCGATGATCGCGGGGGCGGACGGCGAAGGGAGGTTCACGTGGCTCTCGTCGTGGCCGTTCGAGGTGTTCACGAAGATGAGGTTCCCGTGGACGACCGGGTTCGAGTTCGACATGTTGTGGGGGAAGGAGCCGAGCTCCTCCATCATGTCGAGCCGCCAGATGACGTCTCCGTCGGTCGGGGATTGGCGCACTTCGTCGGTCACCGGTCCGTCGTTGCCGTTGGCCATGCCATGGACATCGAGGGCCAGCAGTTCGCCCCGGTTCGTCACGTAGTAGACGCGGTCGCCCTCCACGAGCGGCGACGAGCAGATCCCCTGGTACGGCCAGTCGTTCACCCGGCCGGAGACGAGCTTGTCCGAGACCATCTGCCAGAGGAACTCTCCCGTCGCGGCATCGAAGGCGAGGAGGATTCCCTTGTCGCCCACGACTTCCTGGTCGTAGAGAGCCTCGTTGTTGGTGCCGACGAAGATCCGGCCTCCTGCCACCACCGGGTTCCCGTAGGTCTGCGAACCGAGCGCCGCCACCCAGCGCACGTTGTGGCCGCTGTTCACGTCCCATTCGGAGGGGAGCCGGGCGGGGCTGTCGGAGACCATGTTCCGGTCCGGAGTTCCACCCCACATCGGCCAGTCCTGGGCGCTCGCGCCGGCGGCGGCCAGGAGGAGCAGAAGGAGTCCCGCCGGGACGACTTCCCGCCCTTTCCTGCGTTGCACCGCTGAATTCAATCGCGACATGGAGCGTTTCTCCCGGCGGCTCGCCGTGCACTTCGTTCCGGGAACCATGGCGGGGCGCGAGTCTAGCGGACCGTTGGCGGGGGAAAACGCCGCGCGTTAGGCAAACCGCGCGCCAGCGAACAGAATACGGGGCCATCGTGCGCAAGTTCCTGCGCCCCGGCATGTCCGGGACCGCTCTCGCCACCGGAATCCTTGCCCTGGCCGTTTCGGGAGCGGCCCTCGGGGGACAGTCGGCCTCCGGCCCGTCCGCGGCGGAAACTCCAGCCGCACCGGTCAACTGGTCCGCCAACTGGCCCTCCTGGCGCGGGCCGGCCGCGAACGGCGTCTCCACCGAGACCGGCCTGCCGGTCCTCTTCGACCCGGACACGAACGGGCTCTGGAAGACGGCGACCCCGGGCGAGGGGCATTCGTCACCCGTCGTCTGGGACCAGCTCGTCTTCGTGTCGGCCGCCATCGCCGGCGATCCGATTCCCGGGCGGGAGCCGCCGGTGCACGTCCGGAACGGTGAGGTCTATCTGCACGGCGGGAGCACGGCCGGGAACCTCCATCACACCCTGCTGGCGCTCGCCTACGACGCGCGCACCGGGCGCGAGGTGTGGCGGCGGACGGTCCATGACGGCCCGGTCTACGACAACCGGTACCGGAGCAACACCTACGCCTCGCTGACGGCGATCGCCGACGGGGAGCGGGTCTACTTCTCCTTCGGCAATCAGGGCCTGTTCGCCTTCACGCTGGACGGGGACCCCGTCTGGGCGACCGATCTCGGCGATTTCGGCGTCTGGGGGCTCGGCCACGGGATCAATCCGGTGCTGCACGGCGAGACCTTGATCCTCGTCCACGACAACGACGACGGCGAGGGCTCGCGCATCTTCGGGGTGGATCGCCGCAGCGGGGAGATCGCCTGGAGCACCGAGCGGCACGCGCGCAAGGGCTGGGCGACCCCCGCGCTGCTGCCGGTCGGGGACGTCACCCAGCTCTTCGTGCCCGGCTACCACTTCCTCGGCGCCTACGACGCGCGGAACGGCGTCGAACTGTGGCGGACCGCGCCTTTCGAGGACTCGGCCCCGGTCCACACCCCGGTCCACCAGCCCCTCGGGGACGGCCGGCTCGTCTTCGTCTCGACCGGCTATCCCGGCAAGGAAATGCGGGCCCTCGAAGTGCTGCCGGGGGTCGAACCCCGCGTTCGCTGGACCTACGAGCGGGGGACCGGATACCTCCCGTCGGCGCTCCTCTACCAGGGGATCCTGTTCTTCCTGTCGGACGGCGGCGTGATCACCGCGCTCGACCCGGAGGACGGTTCGCTCCATTTCCAGGCGCGCCCCACGAACCCGGGCCGCTACAACTCCTCGCCGGTCGGGTACGAAGGGCAGGTCCTGATCGGCAGCCTGGAGGGCGACCTGACCGTGTTCCGGGCCGGAGAGGAGTTCGAGATCGTCGCCGAGAGTTCCCTGCCGGAAGCCATCTGGGCTTCTCCGGCCATCGCCGGAGGAACGCTCTTCCTGCGCACCGTGGACCACCTCTACGCATTCCGCTCGCCGACCGCCGGCGAAACCACGCCGGCGCGCTGAGCTTGCTGGTTCGACAGGCCGGCCGCGCGGCCGGGGCGCTCACGGTCACGGCGCTCCTGGCGGGGAATGCCGCGGCACAGCAACCGGCGGCTCCCGAGTGGCCACAGTGGCGGGGTCCGGGCGGACAGGCGCACGCGGAGACCGCCGCCCCCCTCCGTTGGGGAGCGGACGAGAACATCCTCTGGAAGGCCCCCGTCGAAGGCCGGGGGCATTCGTCGCCTATCGTGGTGGACGATCTGATCTTCCTCACCTCGGCCACCTCCGGCGAAAAGGTGCCCGGGGCGGGGGCGATCATCCATTTCCTCGGCAGCGAGGAGTTCCTCCACCCCGACAGCCTGGGCGCCGACCAGAAGCTGGACGTGCTGCTGTTCGCCGTGGATCGACACAACGGAGCGCTGCGCTGGCGCCGGGAAGTGCGGGCCGGCGCGCTTCCCTACGACAACCGCCACCGGATCGGTTCCTACGCGAATCCCACCCCGGTGAGCGACGGCAAGCGGGTCGTCACCTGGTTCGGAACCCAGGGCCTTTACGCATTCAGCCTGGAGGGAGACCTCCTCTGGTCCCAGGACTTCGGGGGCGTCGGAACCCTGGGGATGGGGGTGGCCACCTCTCCCGTGCTCATCGCGGCCACCGGACTCGTAGTGGTCCAAAGCGACGTGGAGGAGGGTGACGGGTCCTTTGTCGCGGCTCTGGACATCGCCACCGGCGCCATTCGCTGGCGGGCGGAGCGGACCCAGCGGGTGGGCTGGGCAACGCCGGCGGTGGTGCAGTCCGCCCGCGGCGGCCCCCCGCTCGTGATCGCGATGGGGACGGACGAGATCGTCGCCTACGGGGCGGATTCCGGAGAAGAGCGCTGGCGGGTGGAAGGACTCGGGGGCAACGCGGTGCCGAGCCCGGTGACCTCCGGCGACGGACTCGTCTTCGCGGTAACGGGGTATCCCCGGAAGAACATCCTGGCGCTCGACCTCGAAGACGGGTCGCTCCGCTGGGACTACCGCAAGGGGCAGGGCTACGTCCCTTCGCCGATCTTCCATCGGGGAACGCTCTACCTGGTCAGCGACGGAGGCATCCTGACCGCCCTCAGCGGAGGGACCGGTGAGGTCATCTACGAAGGCGGAAGGATGCCGCTGCCGTCCCGATTCTTCTCCTCCCCGGTGGTGGCGGGCGAGCGAATCTACCTGACGAGCGAGGACGGGGACACCCACGTGATCCGTCCGGGGCCGCAATTCGAGGTCCTGGCGACCAACAGCCTGGACGAACCGGTCATGGCCTCGCCGGCCGTCGTGGACGGCACGATCTATCTGCGCGGCGCCGAGCACCTGTACGCGATCGCCGATCGGACACCCACGGCCGGAAACGAGCCCTGATATTCACGCTCCGCGCGGGAACCCTTTGCGAGACGCGGTCGTATCCAGCGCAAGCAGGCATCCGCGTGAGACGGGGTCATGCATCCGGGAGACGCAACGATGAGATTCCAAATCCCCAACCCTCACCGTGTTGGCCCAACGGTCTTGATCGCCGCGCTGCTTTCCGTAGCGGCGGGTTGCGCGCCCCCGGCGCCCGACATCCCGAGTTACAGCGCCCGAGCCTTCTACGACACCGAGCAGGTCTTCGGCGCCTCCTTCTCGCCGGACGAGACGCGCCTCCTGATGACCTCGGACCGGACCGGCGTGATGAACGTCTACGCGCAGCCGATCGCGGGTGGGGAACCCGAGGCGCTCACCGCATCGGATACCGACGCCAACATGGGGATGGCGTTCTTTCCGAATGACGACCGGATCCTGTTCACGGCCGACCAGGGCGGGAACGAGCTCAACCACCTGTATGTCCAGGCACCCGGCGGGGATCCCGAGGACATCACCCCCGGGGCGGACCTCAAGGCGGGCTTCAGCGGCTTCGCCGCGGACGGGGAACGGTTCTTCGTCACCACGAACGAACGGGACCCGCAGGCCTTCGATCTGTACGAATACCGGGTGGAGGATCTGACCCGGCGCCTCGTCTTCGAGAATCCCGGAGGCTTCCAGCCGGGGCCGGTCAGCCCGGACGGGCGCTGGGTCGCGGTCACCAAAGCGCGGAACAACGCCGACAGCGACGTCTTCCTCGTGGACCTCGAGGACGCCTCCGCCGAGCCGCGTCACATCACCCCGCACGAGGGGGACGCCTCCCACGGCCCGGTCAGCTTCGACCCGGACGTCAGCGAACTCCTCTACCGCACCGACGCCCACGGTGAGTTCGCCGAGGTCTGGGCCTACGACCTCGAGACGGGGGAGCACCGCCCGGTGCTCCAGGCCGACTGGGACGTCTTCACCGTGTATTTCTCGGAGAAGGGCACCTACCGGGTGAGCGCCGTCAACGTGGACGCCTCCACCGAGGTCACGGTCGTGGACACCCGGAGCGGCGAGACGGTGGAGTTTCCCGACGTTCCCGGCGGCGACGTCACCGGGGTGCGATTCTCTCCCAGCGAGACGAAGCTGGCGTTCTACGTGAACAGCGACACCTCGCCGTCGAACCTCTACGTCTGGGACCTCGAGACCGGAGAGCACCGCCGTCTCACGAACACCCTGAACCCGGAGATCGAAGAGAACCACCTGGTGGACGGGGAAGTGATCCGCTATCCGAGTTTCGACGGGTTGGAGATCCCCTCGGTCCTCTACCGCCCCCAGCAGGCAACGGCGAACTCGCCGGTTCCGGCCCTCGTCTGGGTCCACGGCGGCCCCGGCGGTCAGAGCCGCAAGGGCTACCGGGCGCAGATCCAGCATCTCGTGAACAACGGGTATGCGGTGCTGGCGGTGAACAACCGGGGGTCTTCGGGTTACGGCAAGACGTTCTTCCACCTGGACGACAAGCGCCACGGGGACGTGGACCTGAAGGACTGCGTGGAAGCCCGCTCCTACCTCGAGTCCCTCGACTGGGTGGACGACGCCCGCATCGGCATCATCGGCGGCAGTTACGGCGGCTACATGGTGGGCGCCGCGCTCGCCTTCGAGCCCGAGGTCTTCGACGTGGGCGTGAACATCTTCGGGGTGATGAACTGGGTGCGCACGCTGTCCAGCATCCCGCCCTGGTGGGGCGCGGCGCGCGATTCGCTCTACGCCGAGCTGGGGGATCCGGAGACCGATCTGGAGCGCCTGACCGCCATCTCCCCGCTCTTCCACGCCGAGAACATCGTGCGGCCGCTCTTCGTGGTCCAGGGCGCCAACGACCCGCGGGTGCTCCAGGTCGAGAGCGACGAGATCGTCGAGGCAGTGCGGGCGAACGGCGTGCCTGTGGAGTACGTGATCTTCCCCGACGAGGGACACGGCTTCCGGAACCGGGACAACCGCATCGAGAGCGCCGACCGCATCCTGGGGTTCCTGGAGACGTACCTGGGGACCGACTGACTCGGGAGGCCGCTCGGCTTCGCCCTTCCGTGCGAACGGCAGGGGCCGTACAGTTCGTTTCTCCCATGTGGTTCTACCGCCTCCTCCCCGTCATCCTCGTCGGTGTCGCCGCCACGGCCGCCGGGTCCGAGTGGGACCGGTTCCGTGGCCCCAACGGGACCGGAATCGGCCCCGACGGTGAACTGCCGGTCGTCTTCGGCCCCGACCGGGCGCTGATCTTCCGGACGCCGCTTCCTCCGGGACACTCGTCGCCGATCCTCGCGGGCGGCCGCGTGCACGTAACGGCATTCGTCGAGAACGAGTTCCTGACCATCGCGCTCGATCCCGAGACCGGGGAGGAACTGTGGCGAGCCGCGGCGAAACGGGAGCGCGTCACCGAAGTGGATTCGCGGAACAACGCGGCGTCACCGAGCGTCGCGGCGACCGGCGACGGGGTGTACGCCTTCTTTCCCGATCTCGGGCTGATCGGCTATGACGGCAGGGGCAGGGAGCAGTGGCGGCAGCCGCTCGGACCCTTCGACAACTACTACGGGATGGGGGCATCCCCCATCCTGGCGGGCGACACGGTGGTGCTGGTGCTGGACCAGAACCTCAACTCGGAGATCCTCGCCGTGGACCGGCGGAGCGGCGAGGTCCTCTGGCGCACCCCGCGGCCGGAGGCCACCAGCGGCCACTCGACGCCGGTGCTGCGGGAAACCGCGGACGGGCTCGAGATCCTGGCGCCGGGGAGCTTCCTCCTCACTGCGTATGGCGTCGCCGACGGGGCCGCCCGCTGGTGGGTCCGCGGACTCCCCTGGGAGATGAAGTCCACCCCGCTGCTCGAGGGAGACCTGGTCTACGTGAACGGCTACGGGGCGCCGGTGAACCAGCCCGGCAACCAGATCACCCCGCCGACCTTCGCCGAGGCGCTCGAAGCCTCCGACGCCAACGGCGACGGCGTGCTCGCGCGCGCCGAGGCCGCCGGACATTCCGACTTCTGGTTCGACGTGATCGACCTCAGCAGCAACGGGCTGCTCGAGGCCAGCGACTGGGCCTACTACGAGGCGGTCCTGTCCTCCCAGAACGGCGTCCTGGCGATCCGGCCCGGCGCCCCCGGCGAGGCCGGCGACCTGACCGAGCCGAACACGGTCTGGAGCTACCGCCGGCGGGTCCCCCAGCTTCCCTCGCCGCTGCTCTACGGCGGCGTCCTCTACATGGTCAACGACGGGGGCATCGTGACCGCGCTGGATCCCTCGAGCGGGAGGATGCTCTCCCAGAACCGTCTCCAGGGGGCCGTGGACGCCTACTACGCCTCCCCGGTGGCGGCCGACGGCAAGATCTACTTCGTGAGCGAACTGGGGCTCGCGGCGGTGGTGCGGCCCCTCGATCCCGGAGAGGAATCCCCGGAACTCGACGTCGTCCAGGTCAATCCGCTCGGGGAAGCGGTCTACGCCACCCCGGCGATCGCGCCCTCGCGCCTCTACAT
>CAYUVU010000389.1:0-3526 GCA_964448205.1 uncultured Acidobacteriota bacterium | reverse complement strand
GGGATGGCAAGGCGGGGCATTGCCCGGACTCTAGCCGATGTGCTACCGCTAAGCATCATGCCGGAATTCGGGAGTGCCTCATGAAACGACGAGACGATTCAACCGCAGCCCTTCCAGCGCGGACCGCAGCTTCTTCGATGTTCGCCCTGGCGCTCCTCGCACTCACCGCGTCGTGCGGCGATGCCGCTTCGAGCGGAGCGGGGGCGATCGGCCCGGCCAGCTCCCTCGAGCGCAACCAGGCGCTCCACATCCCGATGCGCGATGGCGTGCGGATCGCGGTCGATGTCTGGCTTCCTGAAGGGATCGAGCCGGGCACCCGCCTGCCCACGATGGTCCGGGCAACGCGCTACTGGCGGGCGCGCGGGCTGGTCGATGTCCCGCTCGAGCGCGCGTCCAACTTCGACGAGGCCGAGCGCTGGAACGGCGCAGGGTACGCACTGGTTCTCATAGACGCGCGCGGGAGCGGGGCCTCCTTCGGCATCCGGCGCTTCGAACTCGCCGAGGACGAAGTGCGCGACTACGGGGAGGTCGTCGACTGGATTGTGGCGCAGCCTTGGTCGAACGGACGGGTCGGGGCCTACGGGGTGTCGTACGCGGGCAACACCGCGGAGATGCTGGCGGTCAACCGGCACCCGGCTGTGAAGGCGGTGGCGCCGCTCTTCAACGACTTCGACAACTTCGGCCACCTGGTCTTTCCGGGCGGCGTGCTCACCGTCGGTTTCCTGGAGAGCTGGTCGAACCGTACGCGCATGCAGGACCTGAACGACATCTGCGGGCTCTCGGGCGTGGACGGTGTGGAGTGCGATGAATTGCGTCGTAGCGAAGTGACGGGCGTCAAACCCGTGGACGCGGACCAGGACGGCGCTCTCCTCGCGGCGGCAGTGACCGAGCACGAGGCCAACACCGTGCCCTTCGGGGCGGCGCTGGAATACGAATTCCGCGACGATCCCTTCGGCCGCTACGACGAGACCAACGTCGGGCACCGGCGGAGCCCTTCCGGCCACCTCCCCCAGATCGAGGAGTCGGGCGCGGCGATGTTCATTCGGGCCGGCTGGCAGGACGCCGGCACCGTGAACGGCACGCTGGGCCGCTACAACACCATCTCCAACGCCCAGCACGTCTTCATCGGGCCGTGGGACCACGGGGCGCGCAATGACGCCGACCCTTTCCGGCCGGACGACGCCCCGGTCGCTCCCGACGCGGCCGCGCGGTTCACCGAGCTCGTCGCCTTCTTCGACGCGCACCTGAAGGATGGCGGGTCCGAGCAGACGCCCACGGAGATCAACTACTACACGCTCGGCGCGGACCGGTGGACCCGTACCGAAATCTGGCCGCCCGAGGGGTTCGACGACGTCACCTGGTACTTCGGCGCGGAGGGGATGCTGACCCGCGAGGCTCCGTCGGCCACCGGCGCCGAAGACGCCTACGCCGTGGACTTCACCGCCACCACGGGCACGCGCAACCGCTGGTACACCAACGGCGGGGGCGGCGACGTGGTGTACGGAGACCGGCGGGACGAGGACGCGAAGCTGCTCACCTACACCAGCGCCCCGATGGAGGTCGACACGGAGATCACGGGCCACCCGGTCGTCACCCTGCACGTCGCCTCGACCGAGTCCGACGGCGCGTTCATTGTCTACCTGGAGGATGTCGCTCCGGACGGCACAGTGCGCTACCTCACCGAGGGACAACTCCGCGCCGTGATGCGCGCGGTCACCGACGATCCGCCGCTCTACCGCAAGTACGGTCCACACCGCTCGGAACTGCGCGCCGACGCGATGCCCCTCGTGCCCGGCGAGGTCGCCGAAATCAGCTTCGACCTCTGGGCCACATCCGTGTTGATTCGGGAAGGCCACCGGATCCGCGTCGCCATCGCGGGCGCCGACGCCGACACCTTCCTGCGCTATCCGCGGGACGGAGGCGTGCCGGTGCTCTCAGTTCAGCGCAACGCGGCCTACCCGTCCGCCATCGTCCTGCCGATGAAGCCGATCTCCTGACCGCGTCTAACCCGCCCGCACGCCGAGAGCCTTCCCCGGTCGCAGGATGATTCTACGGCTCGAAATCGGCCTTGTGACCGTAGCGCGCGAGCAGCGATTCCAGTTCCGGAAGCGAGAGATCCAGCACGGACGCGGCTCGCCTCACGGAGAGATTCCCCGCGTCGAGGGCATCGGCGACACACCGGACGAATTCCGCACTGAACGTAGGAATCGCCGCTTCCCTGCCCGGCGCCGGACCGCTCGCGATCGGAAGCCGGCCAGCGAGCGCGTCGACTTGCTCGCGGGACAGCAGGTAGAGGCGGCGGAGGCGGCGCACGTACACCTCCACCGGGACCCGGAGTTGCGCGGCACCCTCGATCAAACGAGCGGGGAGATCGCGCGATCGCGTGACGCGACTCCACTCCCGCTCATCCCTGTCCTGTGCGATCATGTCCTCTGCGGTCATGCGCATCGGCTCTCCCGGGCTCACGATACCCTTCCGCTCCTGCTCGAATCCCAACTGCCGCCGCAGAACGGGCCAGGGCATCAGGAGCGCGGTGGCAAAGCTCTCGGCCAGCCGCGCGACCAGCCATCCCCTCCCCCGGCGCGGCACGCGAACGGATTCCACTCGGTCGGGCGGGATTGCGTCCCAGGTCAACAGGCGGAACAGTCCGTGAGCCATGCCGTAGCTCCGCTGCCCTTCGGGCTCATGACGGTTGACGAGCACGCACATGATTCCTTTCGCGCGGACAGCGGCACTCACGACTCCAGGCGGCGCATCCACCTCGAGCACCAGAATGTCCAGACGGTCTTCCAGCGCCGATCGCAGCGCTGCCGCCGGACAATCTCCGAGTCCCATGCGTTCGCTGAACGCCTCACCCGCCTTGCCCGCGTCCTCCAGGGAGGAGTGGCGCGTCAGGGCCAGTTTCGGTTCCAGCCATCGAGGCTTCCGCTCCTGCTCCCGGGACAGCTCCCGGTACACCGCGATCCACCGCCCCGCTCTGCTTTCGAATTCGTCGACGGCCGCGCTCGCCACCTCCGGACCCGTCCGGAACGTGAATTCCCCTTCACCCTCCAGGCGGAACGGGTCGGTGAAGTAGTCCAGATCGACGCCGAGGACGTCCATCGCCAGGATGAGCTGCTGTGCGGTGAGGGAGCGTTGCCCATCTTCGATGCGGGTGACGTTCTGGCGATGGTGCAGGCCCAGGTCTCCCGCCAGTTGGTACTGCGTCAGCCCGGCTCGTTTGCGGGCCGCCCTCAGACGAGCGGCAATCCGGGAGGTCAGGCGGGGAATCCGGACAGTTGGTCGCATTCGGATGCTTGGGCCTGGAGAACGGGGAATGTTGGGCAACCAGGACCCGTTGGCCGCCGGCTGGCTGTAGCCAAGCCAGGACTGGTTGTAGCCGTGTCCGAAGCAGCCGATCCGCCGCCGGTGCCGTGCTGCTTTCTGTTGTGCAGCGGGCCCGTCTGCAGAGTGTTGCCAAATCGAAAAGGCAACATATTGTTGCATTTTGCGTTTTGCAACACGCCACGGAGGGGTCAGACAGACG
>CAYUVU010000388.1:0-2752 GCA_964448205.1 uncultured Acidobacteriota bacterium | reverse complement strand
CGACGGACGCGTCGCCGTCCGAGGCGGTGACGGTGACCGTCGACGTACCCACCTGGACCGGCGTGATGGTGAGCGTGCCGCTGGAGATGGCCGCCGTCGCGGCGCTCCCCGTGGCGCTGACGGTGTAGGTCAGCGCGTCGTCGTCCGCGTCGCTGAAGTGCGAGCTGAGGGTGATGGTGTGCGCGGCCGCCCCGGTCTCCAGGTTCAGGGTCGCGGGCCAGTTGCTGACGGTCGGCGTGTTGTTCACCGTCGGCTGCGGCGGGGTGGCGCGACACGTCTCCAGCCGGTCGAGCTCGGCGTAGGCCGCCTCCCAGTCGGCCGTGTGGCCCCTGGCGCCGCACCACGGCCCGGCGTCGCCGAAGGTCCCCGCCTGCACGTTGGCCTTGGCCATCTCGCAGACCCCGGCGCGGGTCAGGGTGTCGGTGCCCTCGAAGGTCGCCTTCACCCGGGTGCGGATCGCACCGACGCCGCCGGTCAGGGGCTTGCCCCGGATTGCGTTCCAGTGCGCGCCGGTGGCAGCCGCCACGCACGTGGTCCCGGTGCCCAGGGCGAACATCCGTCCGCCGCCCAACGGGCCGGTCATCGACGGCGCGGCCGGGTTCTCGCTGCCGCCGGGCGCCGCCCCGGACGGCGCGGCGCCGCCGCCGTCGCCCATCGGTGCGAATCCGGCATCGGCCGCGCCGATCGGGGACGGCGCGAGCGGGTTCATCTCGTCGTCGCCGCAGCCGATGGCGACAAGGCAGGCCAGCGTGATGGCGGCTACGGTCCTGGGTCCGGCGTGGCGGCCGGCCGCCGTATCGTTGGCCGGCGCGACGAGGCCGACCGGGCGGGTGTTCAGGCGCTCGGCGTCTGAGTCGGTGTACGGCTCGACGGACCGGAGCCGGCCTTTACGAGACCTGTCGGTCGGCAAATCTCGTGCCATGTCTTGCCCAGGGGAAAATACATAGCTTATAGATTACCACGCCGGACGGGCCTCAGCCTCCAGCCGTCCGCCACGCCAGCGGCGTTCCCCACTTCCTGGCAAGGACACATTCGTTGGGGAGCGACCGGCCCGGCGGGTGTGACGGAGGAACACCGGCCGGGTCCGCAAAACGCCAGTTTTGCGGGTGGTCGCTCCAGGCTTTCCCCTGACCCCGGGTCGTGTACCGGGGTTGGTGTGCGGATGGGCAGTTGGGTCAATGGATCCGGGACTTCTTCGCGGGGGCGAGTGTGATCCGGGGTGTGATCAGGCCGTGATCGAGGGAACGGGTCGGATCACACTTCCGCCCATCCGCCGCAGCCCGCCGGCTCCTCCTCGATCCGCTACTCCGTCTCCACGCCGCCCGCGTCGTCTCCGTGGCACGCGACGCTCTCCCGGTGATCGACGGCCCGGTGCCCGCCGCGTGTCCCGTCCGCTGTGGCCGTTGCGCCGCTCGCGGCGGGACGGCCAATCCACTCGTCGCTGTGGCCGCGGATCCCGTGCGCTGCGACAGCGGAGGGGCGCATGCACTTGTCCGTCGTGAACGAGGGCCAGCCTTCCGGCTGGCCCTCAAAGGCGATCCCGCACGGTCGGCCGCGGCAGTCATCCGCAGGACCGGAGCGCACGCGGAGGACCGCGCAGCGGTTGACGGCCGCGGGCGACCGTGCGCTTCCGGCGCTCGCCGTCCTGCCGAGCGAGCGGCCCGGCGACGCGCCGTGGGTCCGTGCAGGGTTCGAAGGGGCGCAGCCCCTCGCCAGCCCAATGTCGGACATTGGGTATGCTGGCTCACGGCATGCAACGGATGTCGGGAGCCAGTGTTCCGCTTCGACGTTGCGCCCGTCCGTCTCGTTCTCGTCGCCGGGATTCTCGTCGGCGCCCTCCGGGATCTTCTCCTGTCCGCCGGCCCGCTCGATCTCCTCGTGCGCCCCGATGCCCCGCCCGCGTTCTGGTCTCGTTCCCGCCTGTCCCGTCTCCGCCCCCTGTGGTGGATCCGGGTGTCAGGCTATTCGGTCGTGGGAGGGGTCAGCGCGCGAGGTTGCCGGCAACTCCCTGTTCCGATGGTTCGGCGACGGGAGGTTGCTCACCGCTGGATGCCGCGACGTACTCGCTCCAGTCGTCCATGAGCCGCCGCCGCCGCGCGAACAGGTCCGACCTCGCGTAGGCTGCTTCCACCTTGTTGCCAACGACGTGGGCGAGCGCGGCCTCGATGACCTCGCGCCGGTGGTCCGTCTCCTCCGCCGCCCAGTCCCGGAACGAGGACCGGAAGCCATGCGGAACGGCCGGGACCTTCTGACGCTCCAGCAGCCGCCGGAGCACCTTCTCGTCGAGCCGTTCACCGTCGCCGGCCGGGAACACCAGCGGGCCGGGGTTGTCGCCGAGCGTCCGCGCCGCGTCAAGGATGTCCAGAGCACGCCGGCAGAGCGGAACCCGGTGCTCGCGGTTCGCCTTCATCCTCGCCGCCGGGACGGTCCACACGTGGGCCTCCGTGTCCATCTCGTCCCATCGCGCCCCACGTACCTCACCCCAACGCGCCGCCGTGAGCACGAGGAACTCGAACGCCAGCTTGACGGATTCGGCCGCGGCCGACGCTTGCACCGTCGAGACCGCCGCCGCCACGTCCCGATGCGGCAGCGCCCGCATGTGCCGCACAACCTCGTTCTGCTTGCCGAGCACCGGCCCGAGCCGGTCGCAGGGATTGTCCGACCGCAGGTTCATCGCGATGGCCCACTCCATGACCGCGCTGATGCGCTGCCGCACGTTCCGCGCCGTCTGGACCTTCACGTGCCAGATCGG
>CAYUVU010000387.1:0-8823 GCA_964448205.1 uncultured Acidobacteriota bacterium | reverse complement strand
ACCGGCACGCGCGGTGCTCCGCACCGCGCACGTCGCAACGCTGCCAACGCAAGGTGGCGCGTACGGCTTGGAACGCCGGCTTCAGCCGGCACCCGCCGCGCGGAGCGCGGCGGAAGGGCGTGACATCACTGAAACGGATGGCGCCGCCGGTTTGGGAAGCCGACCTCCCGGCCAAGCACGCACCGCGGAGGACAGCGAACCTCACGGGCCGACGTTACGGAATCCCAACATGAGTGTCGTCTTCCGAATACAAGCCGCTTACGTCAGACTCCACCTATGGATCCGCTCCACACACCGAGCGAGCACCCCTCCCGCATCAGCCGCAAGGATGAAGTGCGGAGCCGACGCCACCTGTCGCCCGAGCAGGCGCGCGACATGGTCCGGGTCCGCGAGGCGCGCCGCGCGTTCCGCGAGTTCCGGACGCAGTGCTTCTGGTACCTGCGCCCCGATCTGGTCGTGACGCTCGAAGATGTCCCCGAGATCGTCCGCGGCCTCCGGCTAAATGGTGGACACAAGGGGTTCCGGATCGCGGCCCGGCTATCCCGTTGAGTCCTAACCGAGTAAACCCTCCCGCCGGCATCGTAAGCGAAACCACCGAGCCGCCCACCGTCCGGATCGGCACCTGGAATACCCAGTGGGACAAGAAGTGGGAGTTGCCCGACCACCCAAGGGGAGTTCGAATCACCAACGCCCTCGCCCGCCCCGACTGCGACATCCTCTGTGTCACAGAAGGATCGGCAGGTCTCCTACCCAGCGATGGATACATCATCGATGCCGGCACGAACTGGGGCATCCCACCGCGACGCGAAGACCACCGGAAGGTGTTGCTCTGGAGCCGAACTCCGTGGACCGACGTGGATTGTGTTGGCTCGCCGGATTTCCCTGGGGGTCGGTTCGTCAAGGGGGTAACCCAGACGTCCATCGGACCGCTGACCGTGATCGGAGTTTGCATCCCTTGGCAAGACGCGCATGTACGTTACGGCCGCAAGGATCGAGCGCGCTGGCAGGACCATCGCGCCTGGCTCGAGACGTTTGAACGCCTTCGCCTCAAGACGCCGCGAACGGTGGTGCTGGGAGACTTCAATCAACGTATCCCTCGCAGTTGGAGCGGTGTGCCTAAGGACATTCACGAGTTGCTACTGAGGGCGTTTCATGTCTTCAACATCACTACGGCCGGCGAGCTGTTTGGCTCGTACGGCCATGCGATTGACCACATCGCCCACTCCAGCGATCTGAATCGCGGCGGCCAACTGGGAATCTGGCCCAAGCGAACCGACTGCAACAAGCACCTCTCGGACCACTTTGGGGTCTGGGCCGACTTCACTCTCGCGGCCACCGCCTGAGGCGGGATAAGCCGCGCCGGGCCGACGACGGCCGCTTCGGGTCAGCCGTACGATCTCAAGCCGCCGCCCCGATCGCGCCCAGCCGGCCCGAAATCTCCCTCAGCCGCAGCCACTGCTGGTAGTAGAGCGGCAACACGATCACGGACTCGGTGAACTGGAACACGTACATCACGACGGCGAACACGGTGCCGTACTCGACGGTCTGCTCCGCCGCCGATCCGATCGAGAACACCAGCAGACCCATCAGGAACAGCCACACCACCCCGAAGTTGACCGCCTCGAGGTCCGACAGCTTGATGTTCCAGCGCATGAGCGCCCGGAGGTGAACGCCGATGCGCGCGGGATCGCCGCTCCCGACGGCGTCCACCTGCCGTTCGCGCTCGTCGTTGAGTCCCTGGTGGTAGCGGGTGGTCAGCTTCCCCGTCAGGGCGTAGATGGCCGCGCTGACCGCGGTGACCGCGAGGCACCCGAAGAAGACCGGCCGGTTCAGCGCGGACAGGATGAGGAGCGTGCCACCGAGACCGATGATCCCGGTGATGAGGCCCGGCACCTGGTGCTCGAAGAACTCGACGAACTCCTGGAGCATCCCGAGACGCGCCGTCTTCGTCGAGGTACCGCCCGCCGGTCCCTGGACGACGAGTTCCTCGCCGAGCCGCCGGAAGACGCGCGCGTAGGCCCGGCTGTCCACGAAGCGCCGGGCGATCCCGAGGCCCATGACGCCGATCCCGAGAGCGGCGAACTCGTAGAGGCCCCGCACCGAGTCCGCCAGCACGCTGTCGATGGCGCGGCCGATCACGAGCGGGAACAAGGTCCAGCCCGCCGCTTCCAGGAGGACCAGGGACAGCGTCAGCACGAACCGGCCGGCGAAACGCGTGAGCAGCTTGCGCACGCTCGGAACCTCCTGCGAGCGCGGGAGCATTGCACAGGCGAGGACGGGCCGCGCCGCGCGCTGTAACTTCCGCCGTGCCGGGACGTATAGGAACCGGAGGGATGCTCCACGACCAGGAAATCACGGATCTCGTCCGCACCTGCCAGGAGGCCGACCGACAGGGTGCGGACGCCGGTCCCGCCGGCCAGGCCGCCCAGGACGCCTGGGCGGCGCTCTACCGGCACTTCCATCCGCAGGTGCTCGCGTTCTGCCGCCGGACGCTCCCCGGGGATTCCGGCGAGGACCTCGCGGCGGAGATCCTGATGAAGACCCGCTTCCGCCTGGATTCCTTCGATGTGTCGCGCCCCTTCGGGCCGTGGCTGTTCCGGATCGCCGCCAACCGCTGTTGGGACGAAGCGCGGAAGAACCGCCGTTCCGAGCCGCTCGACGACGAGGGCGCGGCGCAACTGCCGGCCGACTCCCCGAGCCCGCTCGAGCGGCTGATCACCGAGGAGCGGCGGGAGCGGGTCCGTGAGGCGCTCTCCGGGCTGCCGCTCCGGCAACGCTTCGCCCTGACCCTGCGCTACGGCGCCGGGCTCAGCTACCAGGAGATCGCCGACACGCTCGGCATCACGCGCACGAACGTGGGAGTGCTGCTGCTGCGGGGTCGGCGCCGGATGCGGGACCGGCTCGCCAGCGAGGGAATCGACTGATGACCGACGTGCAGCACCTCCCGGAACTGGAACTCCTCGCCCTGATCGACGAGGAGCTGCCCCGGGCCGAGGCGGCGGCGGCGCGGTCGCACCTGACCCGCTGCTTTGTCTGCCACCGGCTCTACGAAGGGCTTCGCCGCGAGAGCGATGTCCTGCGGGCGGCGGCGGCGCCGGAGGTCGTGCGTGAGCGCGAAATGTCGCGTGAACTCGGCTGGGTGGTGGCCGCCGGACTCGTGCTCTCGCTGGGCCTCGTCGCGGTGCGGCGTTTCCTCACAGGGGTCGGCGAAGCGGCGGCGGAAACGCCCATGCCGGACGCCCTTCCCGTGCTCTCGGACCTCGGGTTCCGCCTTCTCTCCCTGCTGGACATCCAGCAGATCGGACTGCAGATTGCCTACGGAGGCATCGTCATCATGACCCTCATCGGTATCGCCCTGGCTTCCAATGCCATTCGCCGGCCGCGCGCCGGCGTCATGCCGCTGCTGCTCGCGGCGTTGTTGCCCGGGTTCGCCACCATGGGTACCCCCGCCGAGGCGCTCGAGGTCATCGCCGGAGACGACTCGCGGTGTCGCATCGCAGCCGAAGACGTGGTTGCCGATGACCTGCTGCTTCTTTGCGACGTTGCGACCGTCGAGGGCACGGTAACGGGCGACCTCTACTTCGCAGGGCGTTCGCTCACGATTACCGGGCGCGTGGATGGCGACGTCTTCGGGTTCGGGAACGAGTTGATCGTGCACGGCAGCGTCGGCCTCAGCCTGCGGGGTGTAGCCGGAACAGTACGGATCGCCGGCGAACTAGGGCGGGGGCTCGCCGCCGCGGGTGACTCGATCTCAATCCTTCCCGGCGCCACCGTAGGAGGCGGCATCATGATGGCCGGCGATCGGCTGTCCGTGGCGGGACCGGTCGGGGGCTCGGTGCTCGCCGGGGGAAGCCGACTGGAACTGAACGCCCCGATCGAGGGCGACCTGAAATTCAGCGGAGAGGAGCTGCACCTCGGTTCGGACGCAGCGATCAGCGGCGACGCCGCCTACACCGGCCCCTCGGAACCCGAGCGGGAGCCGGGGGCGCCCAGCGTGGAGTGGTCCGTGCCGGAGCCCGAGGAGACCAGCGTGTGGGACGGCGTGATGCGCTTCGCCAGGCGCTGGGGCATGGGGCTCACTTTCGGACTCGTCCTCGTCTTCCTGGCCTCCGGCCCCCTCGGAGCGATGGCCGCCATCGGCGGCAGACCCATCGCCCCACTGCTGCTCGGACTCCTGTTGTTCGTGGGACTCCCCTTCGCGGCGATCCTGCTCGCCATCACCTTCATCGGCCTGCCGCTCGCGTTCGCCATCGGCATGCTGTACCTGTTCCTGCTCTATGCCGCCCGGGTGATCGCGGCCATGGTGATCGGCCAGGCGATCCTGGGTCTCGCTTCCACGAACGTCCAGCGGATCGGGAGGATCGCCCTCGGTCTCGGGATCCTGATGCTGGCGGTGGAAGTTCCGTTCATCGGCGGCGTGGTGGGACTCCTCGTCATGTTCTTCGGCCTTGGCGCCTTCGGGCTCTGGATGTGGCGCTCGCGCCGACCGGCGGTGGCTTCGTAGTCCGGTATCACGCACTTGTAAATCCAACCGGTTAAAATGACCGGTTAGGTCGTCTCATGCGCCGGATCCAGTCCACCGAAGCCAAGGCACGCTTCGCGGAGTTTCTGCGTACGGCCGAGAACGGAGAGCGAATTGCGATTAGCCGCAATGGCAGAGTCGTGGCTTATCTGGTTCCCGCCGAGGACGCCGAACAGCGTGCTTGTCGCGAGGGGGTCGAGCGATTCCGTGCCGCAGCGGCGGCCTGGAAGCCCGGGGGAATGACCGTGGAGGAGATCCTGGCCGCCCGCGACGAGGGCCGGCGGTTTTAGGAGTTGGTCGTTCTCGACGCGTCCGTTGCCGTAGCCCGGCTGTTGGCCGAGACCGGACCCGTGGTCCGCGCCACGATGGCGCGCCTCGAATCCGGCCCGGCCCTGGTACCGGTCCTCTGGCATTTCGAGGTGCGGAATGCCCTCCTGGTCGCCGAGCGCCGTGGCAGGATCGAGACGGCGGACACCCGGACCCGGCTCCGGGCTCTCGCCGAGATCAGGACCATGACCGACCGGGACCCGGATTTCGAGACGGTCCTCTCCCTTGCCCGAGAACGCTCGCTCTCCTTCTATGACGCGCTGTACCTGGAGCTCGCAAAGCGCCGCCGAGCAACGCTGGCGACCCTTGATCAGGCCCTCGTCCGCGCCGCCCGCAGCGAAAATGTTCCGGTCGTCACCGCGCCGGCAGACTAAGACTTCCGGAGGTCAGGAATGGGCTGGATCACCGATTTCGTAGGTGGCGGGCGCCGCCGCCCCGACAGTTCCCCTCCCCCGCCACCCTCGCCGCGGGACGTACAGATCGCGACCGCGGTGCTCCTCCTCGAGGTCTCGGCCGCCGACCACGACGTGGACGACCGGGAGAAACGGGAAATCGTCCAGAGTCTCGAATCGGCGTTCGCGCTGAGCGCGGACGAGACCGCGGAAATCGTCGAGATCGCCGGCCAGCGGTCGTCCGAGGCGGTGTCGCTCTACGAGTTCACCCGGCTCGTGGATCGCAGCCTCTCCCGGGAGCACAAGGCGACGATCATCGAATTGCTGTTCCGGGTCGCGTTCGCGGACGGCTGGCTCGCGGGCGAGGAGGAGCAGGTCATCCGGAAGGTGGCGACCCTGCTGCACGTGGAGCATCCGGCGTTCATCGCGGCGAAGCTGCGCGCGAAGGGGTAAGCGGCTCCGCCGCACCAACGCGGATACGCCATTCCGGCCGGGGTCCGTCCCGCCGCCCGCCTCCGGCGGGCTGTGCCGGCTGAAGCCGGCGTTCCAAGCCGTACGCGTCACCTCTGCCACTGAGCTCCGCGCCGACGCGGGAACTACCCGTCCGTCCGGGAGTAACGACGTGCGCGGTGCGGAGCACCGCGCGTGCCGGTCTGGAGACCGGCGTTCCAAGGCGTACGCGTCACCGCCGCCACTGAGCTCCGCGCCGACGCGGGAACCACCCGTCCGTCTGGGAGTAACGACATGCGCGGTGCGGAGCACCGCGCGTGCCGGTCTGAAGACCGGCGGTCCCCCGGTCCTACGCCTGGAACATGGTCTTGCCGCCGACGATGGTCCGGTGGATGGGGATGTGCTTGAGCTGGTCCGGGTCGTCCGCGGCGACGTCGTGGGGATCCTGCTCGAGCATCACGAAGTCGGCGAGCTTGCCGATCTTGATGCTGCCCTTGATGTTCTCCTCGAAGGAGGCCCAGGCGCCGTTGATCGTGCCGATCCGGAGCGCCTGGTCCATCGTGACCTGCTGGTTGTCGCCCCACACCCGACCCTGGGTGTCCTTGCGGGTCACCATGGCCTGGAGGGCCATCATGGGCTCGTAGGGGCCCGGCACGTAGTCGGAGGCGCCGGCGACCTTGATGTCGTAGTCGAGGAAGGACTTGTGGGCGAACATCCACCTCATCTTCTCCTCGCCGTACTCCACCCACTTGTTCCCGTGGTAGTGGACGTAGGTCCAGAACGGGGTGGGGATCGAACCGGAGTCGTGGATCCGCTGAAGCAGCTCGGGGTTCACCAGCGAGCAGTGTTCGAGGCGGTGCCGCGCATCCCGCGGCGCTTCGGCGAGCACCTTCTCGTAGGCGTCGAGCACGTAGCCGATGGTCAGGTCGCCGTTCGCATGGATCCCGATGTGGAAGTCGTGCGCGTGGGAGTCCTCGACCGCCTCCATGATCTCCTCGGGAGTCATGGTGAGGATGCCGTGGTCGTCGGTGCCCTCGTACGGAGTGCTCATGTACATGGTGCGGCCGGACGCGGAGCCGTCGGCCCCGTACTTGATCGCCCCGATGCGGAGCCACTCGTTCCCGAACCCGCGGTGGATCTTGGCCTCCTTCAGGCCGCGGTGCAGGTCGGAGTCCGCCGACGCGAAGTAGTACATCCGGTAGCGCAGCTCGCCGGCGGCGTAGGCGTCTTCGAGGGCGAGGAGGCCGTCCGAGTCGCCGCCGGTCTGGTGCACGCTGGTAATTCCAGCGGCCGTCATCAGCGTCGACATGTGGGCCACGCCCTGCTGGAACTCGGCGCGGCCGTAAACCCGCCGCTGGCCGACGCCGTCGAAGACCTCGTCGGCCTTCTCCTCGACGAGCCCGGTCAGTTCCCCGTTCGCGTCCTTCTCGAACCGGCCGCCCGGAGGATCGGCCACATCCTTCGTGATGCCCGCCATCTCGAAGGCCTTCGAGTTGTACCAGTAGATGTGGCCGCCCCGGTGGGAGACGCGCACCGGAACGTCCGTCGTCGCCTCATCCAGATCGTGCCGGGTGATCCGGCGGTACTGGCCGTTCTCGTCGGTGACCTTGGTGTCGTCGTACTTGAAGCCGTCCACCCAGTAGCCGGCCTGGGTATCGGCGGCGGCGGCCCGGACCGCCATCTTGATGTCCTCGATGGTGCGGACGTCGAGGTTCACCTCGAAGAGGTCCCGCATCCCGCCCGGGTGGCAGTGGGCGTCGATGAAGCCGGGCACCACCGTCATCCCGCCGGCGTCGACCATTTCGGTTCCCGGTCCGGCGAGATTCAGCACGTCCTCGTTCGAACCCACCGCGACGAACTTGCCGTGGTTGACGGCGAGCGCCTGGGCCTGGTCCATGGTCTCCCGGCCCTCGCTGTACTCGGCGGTGTACACCCGGGCGTTGTGGACGATCATCTGCGGCGTTGCCGAGCCCCCGCCGGAACCGCAGGCGGTCGCCAGACCGGAAGCGGCGGCGGCCCCCGAGAGCTTCAGGAATTCGGCGCGGCTCAGGTTCTTGTCAAGCAGACGGGACATGGGCTGGTATCTCCTGGCAGGGAAAGTCGGGGCCGGGAATTAACTCACAAACACCCGGTCAATTTGCAGCTTCCGGCCGCGGCGTGAGGCGCGGCGGGCCACCGCTCTGGAGCGCTTCGTTCAAAGCGTCGATCCGGCCCCGCACCGCCTCCCAGGCCTCGATCCGTTCGTCGTACTCGGCGCTCAGCGCGTCGATGCGGGCGAGAACCTCGGCGTTCGGGGCCTCGGTGTAGGCGTCGAGGTTCCGCGCTTCGGCCCCGATGCGGGCGAAGAGCGGGCGCGGCCAGGCGCGGAATCCCTGGCGTCCCTCGTTCCGCGAGAGGTTCTTCGCCGCTTCCGCGGCCGCCTCCTGGAACTCCCCGACCCGCGTCTTCAGGTCGCTGTCAGGCTCGCTCACGAATGCCTCAACGAGTTCCGCCGCTTCGCTGGCGGTGGCGTCGGCCGCCTCGTGGGCCTTCGTCATCCCCGCGATCATCCCGGTGAGCCGCACCAGGGCGTCATGGTTCGCGCGCCGGTCGGCCTCCGGAATCTGGATGCGCGGGTCCTCCGACACCGCGACGGATCCCTCCGCCGAGGCGCCGCCGCTCGCCACCCGCACCGCATAGGCACCGGGAAGCACCCGCGGACCCCGCGGCGGTCCGCCGAAGCCCTGGCCGCCGTCCGGGACCGGCGAGTCGTAGCGGAGGTCCCAGTTGACCCGGTTGAGCCCCGGCTCGAGTTCCGCCTTCAGGGTGCGGACCGCGTCGCCCCCCGCCGCGCTGACCGTGATCTCGGCCTCCCCGGCGGCCTTCGCGTGGATGTGGAGCAGGGCGCCCTCCGGGGGGTTCTCCGCGATGAAGAACTTGTGGCCGGTGTTCCCCTTGTGGGTGTAGATGCGCCAGGCGACGGCATCCCGCACCGGGAAAAGGTGGAGGTCCTTCTCGAACACGGAAGCGTCGAGGGTCGTGAGCGGCGCGATGTCGTCAGCGATCCAGATGCTCCGGCCGTGGGTGCCCAGGATCAGGTCGTTCTCCCGCGGATGGATCGCCAGGTCGTCCACCGGCACGGTGGGGATCTGG
>CAYUVU010000386.1:0-6870 GCA_964448205.1 uncultured Acidobacteriota bacterium | reverse complement strand
ATGCTCGGGTAGGCCATCTCCGCGAGGGTCTCGGCGAGTGCGATGGCCTGCGGGTTGGAGCTTCCCGCGTATCCCGAGGCGTAGGCCAGTTGCCGCATCTGCGCCGCCGCCGCGTCGGCGAGCTCCCTCCGTCCGTGCCCGATGAAGACGTTCCAGAGTCCCGAGAGGGCGTCCACGTAGTCCCGGCCGTCGGCGTCGAAGAGCCGGGCGCCCTCGCCGCGCACCCACACGTGGCCGGCGGCAGTCGCCGCGCCCGAGTGGACCGGATGGATCAGGTGTTCGGCATCCCGCTCGAGGAGCGCCGACTTGCTGTATGCGGACATTGGCTTTCCCTTCGGTGTCTGGTTCGAGTCCCCTGTCGGACGCGCTTCAGCGGCCGGCGGCCTGGTGGCCGACGGCGAGCGCCTCCGGGGAGGTCACGATGAAAACGCGGAATCCCTGTTCGATCCGCATGGCGATGTCATCCGGGCCCGCGGTGATGCCGCAGGGGACGCCGGCCTCGAGACAGGCGGCCAGCACGGTCTGGATCGCTGCCTCCACCGCCTCCATGTCGCCGTCGTAGGCGCGCCGCAGGTCCCCGGGACCCGGTGAAACGATGCTGATGCCGGGCACGCTGGTGATCGCGAGCGCGTTCTCGATGCCGATCCGGTCCTCGATGAGCAGGAAGCTGACCAGCTCGCCCGCCGGATCGAGCGGCCACACGCCGGCGCGCGCCGCGTAGTCCTCCGCCGAGACTCCGAAGACCCGCGCGGCCTCGGGGTCCGCGTCCCCGCGGAGGCCGCCGGCGCCCGCCGGCGTCATCGAGGCCACCGCGTGCCGGGCCTCGTCAGCGGTCTCCACGTGCGGGAAGACGATTCCGTAGACCCCGGCGTCGAGCCCGGCCGCCGTCCGCTCCGCCGCCTCGTCCATCCCGTCCCGGATCGGAGGAATGCGGAGCAGGACCGGATGCGGATTGGCGGACCCGCGCGCGCCGGGAGGCGACAGCGCTTCCTGGTAGGCGGACATCGTGGGGAGGTCGAAGGGCCCCCGTTCGAGCGAGTAGAAGATGAAGTCGGCCAGTTCCTGCCGCGCCATCTCCGTCGCCGTTTCCGGGGTCCGCTCGCCCGAGAAGATCCCGAAGACCACCTGGCCGTCGGCGAGCAGCGAGGCGACCCGGTTCCACGAGGGGCCCCCGTTCCCGGCCGCCGCGGGCTCGGCGGCGTCCTCTTCCGCCGGCATCGCGTCGTCCGCCGGCGGAGCGGAGCAGGCGGCGAGGCCCCAGGCGAGGGCCAGCGGGAACAGGCGGCCGGCTACGGCGCGGGAAACGGGATTCTTCATGGGACGGGCGCTCCGGGGGACGGGCTATCCTATCCGGTCGGAAGCGGCCCGCTCCGCTTCCTCGAGGTTCCCGGATTGCCCCCGGAATCCGCGGGTGTTTCGCCCCTGATTCCGGGGGCTTGCCTTTTCCAAAGCGAGGAAACAACTCATGGCTACCGTCACGCTCGGCGGCACCCCGTTCGCCATCTCGGGCGACATTCCCGCGGCCGGAAACGCCGCTCCCGATTTCACGCTGACCGGCGGCGATCTCGGTGACATCTCGCTCGGCGACTACGCCGGGCAGCACCTGGTCCTGAACATCTTCCCGAGCGTGGACACGCCGGTCTGCGCCGCTTCGGTCCGCCGATTCAACGAGGAAGCCGCGGCGCGCGACGGCGTGTCCGTCCTGTGCGTCTCGCGCGACCTGCCCTTCGCCCACGGACGGTTCTGCGCCGCCGAGAACATCGAGGCGGTGAGCTGCGCCTCGGAAATGCGCGACGGCTCCTTCGGCGACGCCTACGGCCTGCGGATCACCGAGGGGCCCCTGAACGGCCTGCTGGCGCGCGCGGTGGTCGTCGTGGACGGCGACGGCAAGGTCCGCTATTCCCAGCTCGTTCCGGAGATCAAGGAAGAACCCGACTACGACGCCGCGTTGGCAGCCTGCAGTTGAGGCCGCGCCCGCCGCGCGGCCCGCGGGCGGATTCCGGGCGACTTCTGCGTGATAGAGTCGCCGATCCCTTGCATCTTCCGGCGCTTCCCGACCTGAGAAACCTGTCTCCCCCACGAAATTGACGGCCGCGCAGGAAGGGGGAGCCGACCTCATGGAAGCCCCCTCCGAGGAAGAAGTGTCCGCCGAAGATCTGCCCGCGGAAGAGCTGCCTGCGGAAGAGCTGTCCGCGGAAGAGCTGTCCGAGGTGGAGCTGTCCGAGGAAGATCCAGACGACGGCGGAACCCCGGCAGCCCCGGTTCCGGGCGTCTTCGAACTGGGGGATTTCGTCTTCTATCCCCAGATCGGTCATTGCGACGTCGGAGAGGTGATCCACGACACCCAGACCGGCCTCGAACTCCTCGAGCTGAACCCGCAGGACTCCTCGACCGGGAATCGGATTCTGGTGCCGGTCGGGCAGGCGGCCGGCCGGGGTATCCGCCACGCCGGGGATTCCCCGGGCGTGATCGAGGAGATCCTCGGTTCGGACTTCGAGCCGACCATCGACGACGTGGCCGAACGTCTGGACCTGATCACCGCCCAGGAGCGGGAGGGCACCGTCCGCAGCCTCGCTCTGGCTCTGAAACGCCTCCACTTCCGCCACGAAGAGAAGATCATCAGCAGGGAAGAAGAGAGACGCCGCTCGCGGATCCGCAAGTGGCTCGTCGTGGAGTACATGACGGAGAAGGAGGGAACGAGCGGCCAGGCGCAGTCAGCCATCACCCGTCTGCTCTCCCGAACCATGAAAGCCGTCCGTGAACGCCGGCTGGAGGACGCCCGGCGCGAGCGGCAGGAGCAACGCGCCAAGCGCAAGGCCGACGAAGCGGCGCGCCGGGCGCGCCGCCGGGGCCGGAGCTAGCAGTCCGGACGGCGGACCATGACCCGCCGCTCACTCTTCGGACGGCCCCCCGCACCGGCGCCGCCGGTTCCGCCGCCGGCGACGGAACCGCGGATCGAGACGGCCCCCGCCGCCCGTCCGGGGTCGGCCGCGTCCCCCTTTTCGATCCGGGAGGTCAGCGCCCGGGTCCGGGAGGTGCTGGAGGACGGCTTCGCGCGGAGCTTCTGGATCGAAGGGGAACTCTCCCAGGTGAGCCGGCCGCCGAGCGGCCACCTCTACCTGACCTTCCGCGAGGAAAGAGTCGTCCTCGAGGCCGTGGCCTGGGCCAGCGACGCCCGGGGGTTCGCTCTCGTTCCCGAGCCGGGGGACCGTATCCGCGCCTTCGGCCGGCTGCGCACCTATGACGGCAGGAGCGTCTACCAGTTCCAGGTCCAGCGCCTCGAGAAGGCCGGGATCGGCGCGCTGCTCCAGGAACTCGAGGAGCGGGAGGCGCGTCTCGAGCGCGAGGGGCTGTTCGATCCGGCGCGGAAGCGCGACCTCCCCTTCCTCCCGCTCCGGATCGGCCTCCTGACCGCCGCCGGCAGCGACGCGTCCGTCGACTTCACGCGAACGGCCCGCGCGCGCTTCCCCGGGGTCCGGATCCGGGAACACCACGCCCCGGTCCAGGGGCCCGCGGCCCCGGGAGCGCTGGCCGCCGGGATCCGGGCGCTGGGCCGCCAGGAACTCGACGTCATCGTGGTGGCCCGGGGCGGGGGCTCGGTCGAGGACCTCCTCCCCTTCAGCGACGAACTCGTGGTGCGCGCGGCCGCCGCCTGTCCCGTACCGCTGGTGAGCGCCATCGGCCACGAGGCGAACCGGCCGCTCCTCGACCGCGCGGCGGACCTCCGCGCGAGCACGCCCTCGGCGGCCGCCCGCGACATCCTCCCGCTGCGGGAAGACCTGGTCCGGGAGATCGAAGCGCGCCGGGGAGCGTCGGCCGCCACCGTGCGGCGCGCCCTCCAGGCGGCGGAAGGCCGGGTGGCGGCCTTCCGGACCCACCGGGCGACGACGGCGCTCCCGGCGTGGCTCGAAGCGGAGCGGCGGGGGCGCGGGCGGGACCGCTCGGCGGTGCTCGAGGCGGCCCGGCGCGCCATCGGGAGCCGCGAGGTCCGCCTGCGCGCCACCGGGGAACGGCTCGACCGGAGCCATCCGGCGCGGCGGCTGGCCGAGCAGGTCACCCAGTTGCACCGCCTCCGGGAGCGTCTCGCCGGCCTGCCCCTGCTCCGCGGTCCCGAGGCGCGGCTCGAAACGAACCGGCGGCGGATCTCTCCGGAACCGTTCCACCGGCTCGTGGCGGCGGAACGCGCCGCGCTCGCCGCGCACCGCGCCCGGCAGGGCGCCGCGGTCCAGCGGTCGCTGGAGCGCCGCGCCTTTGCCGCCGGTAGCGTGGGCCGGAAGCTCGGAGACCTCGATCCGCGGGTGGTCCTGCGGCGCGGCTACAGTCTGGCGCTCGATTCCGCGGGACGCGCGCTCGTCTCCAGCCGCGGCGTGCGGGCCGGGGACCGTCTGCGGCTGCTGCTCGGCGAGGGGGAACTCGGCGCCGCGGTCGAGGAAGTGACGCTGCCGCCGGACGCGGCTCCCGCGCGCCAGAATTCCGAAGGAAACGAGTCATGAGCGAAGCCGGCGACCCTGCCCCGCCACCGGAGGCGACCTTCGAGTCGCTGGAAGCCGAACTGGAGCGGGTGACCCGCAGGCTCGAGAACGCGTCCGTCCCGCTGGAGGAGCGCCTGCGGCTCCACGCCCGCGCCCTTGCCATGCACCAGCGGCTCGAAGCCCTGGTGGAAACGGCGCGGACGGACGCCGCCGAGCCGCGCCCGGACGCCGCCCCCGCCGACGAGGCCCCGGCGGAGCCCTACGAGAAAGTGCGGGACCGGCTGGCCGCGGTCGTGAACGCGCTCGAGGCCGACGATCTGCCGCTGGCGCGCGTCATCGAACTGCACCGGGAAGCCCAGCGCCTCGCGGCCCGCTGCGAGGCGATCCTCGACGGCGCCCAGGAAGCGATCCAGCGGGCCGCGGGCGGAACGGACACCGGCGGGACGGATGGCGAAGCGGATGCCCCCGTCTGACCCCGGACGTCTTCAGACGGCGCCGGAGGTGGACCTCGGGGAGTTCCTCGCCGGCTGCGCGCGGGACGTGAACGCGTTCCTCGACCGCGCGCTCCCCCCCGAGACCGGCCCGGCGGCGACCCTCGCGAGCGCCATGCGCTACGCCGTGCTGGGCGGGGGAAAACGGATCCGGCCGGCCCTCGCGATGGCGTCGGCGATCGCGGTGGGCGGTGAGCGCCGGAGCGCCCTGCCGGCCGCCGCGGCGCTCGAGATGATCCACACCTACTCGCTGATCCACGACGACCTGCCGTGCATGGACGACGACGACCTGCGGCGGGGACAGCCGACGGTGCACGTCCGCTACGGCGAGGCGATCGCCGTCCTGGCGGGCGACGCGCTCCACACGCTGGCGTTCGAGACCATCGCCGCCAGCGAGGCGCCGCCGGCGGTGCGGCTCGGCTGTGTGGAGCGCCTGGCGGCGGCCGCCGGCCCCGCCGGCATGGTGGGCGGGCAGGTGCTCGACATGGAAGCCGAGACCCGGACGCCCGACGCCCGCGGTCTCGAGGCGATCCACCGCGGGAAGACCGGAGCGCTCATCTCCGCCTCGCTGGCGCTCGGCGCGCTGGCCGGAGGGGGCAGCGTCCGGCAGGCGGACGCGCTCGCGGCCTTCGGCCGGGAACTCGGGCTGGTGTTCCAGATCGTGGATGACCTGCTCGACGAGGAGCAGACCAGCGCCCGGCTCGGCAAGTCCGCCGGCAAGGACCGCGCCGCCGGGAAAGCCACCTATCCCGCGATCCACGGGATCGAGGGCGCCCGCGCGGAGGCCTTCCGGCGGGCGGAGCTGGCCCGGGAAGTGCTGGCCGGGGTGGGCAAGGAACCCGGTCCGCCTGTAGATTCCGCCGGGATGCGTCTCCTGGACGCCCTCACCGACCGCATCCTCCATCGAAGCAGCTAGTGCCCCGAAACAACGCCGCCCGCAAGAATGCCCGCCTCCGACGCGGGACGATCCCGCCGAACGCCCGGCGCTTCGTCCCCCCCGAGGGGGGCGGCTTCCGGGTCGGGATCGCGGCCAAGATCGCGGCGCCCGAGGCGCCGGCGACCACCCGTGGGCTGACCGGCTGGCTCGAGGGCCGGGGCGCCATCGTCTGCCTCGAGGAGAAACTCGCCGAGGCGACCGACTGGAGCGGGGCCTCGGCGCCCTTCGAGGCGATCGGACGGGACCGGGATCTCGTGCTGGTCCTCGGGGGCGACGGCACGCTGCTGTCGGTCGCCCGGGCGATGGGCGAACGGCAGGTCCCCATCTTCGGGGTGAACCTGGGGAGCCTCGGCTTCCTGACCAACGCGCCGCTCGACCACCTCTACCCGGAACTCGAGAAGATCCTCGACGGCGAGGGGGTCGTCGACGAGCGGACCACGCTCCGGACCGCGCTCCTCCGCGACGGCGAGACGCTGGTCGAGGAGATGTCGGTGAACGACGTGGTGATCACCGGCAGCTCGATCGCCCGGGTGATCGAGGTGCGGATCACCACCGCGCACGGCTTCGTCGCCACCGTGCTCGGCGACGGCGTCATCGTCGCCACGCCCACCGGGTCCACCGCCTACAACGTCGGCGCCGGTGGCCCCGTGGTGCATCCCGCGGTCGAGGCGATCGTCCTCGCCCCCATCGTGCCGCTGACCCTGACGCAGCGGCCGGTCGTCTTCCCGGACACCGAGGACCTGACCCTGACGCTCCGCGGCCGCCGCCGCCAGGTGCACGTGACCTTCGACGGCCAGGCGAGCCATCCCCTGCTTCCCGGGGACGTGCTGAAGGTCCGGAAGTCGGACATCCGGGTCCAGCTCCTCAGCCTTCCCGAAACCAACTACTTCCGGGTGCTGCGCAAGAAGCTGCTCTGGAGCGCCCTGCCCCCGAAGCGAGCGCGGGCGACGGTCCCCGAACCGCCCAATCC
>CAYUVU010000385.1:0-4277 GCA_964448205.1 uncultured Acidobacteriota bacterium | reverse complement strand
CCGTGCGGCGATACCTGGCGGCGGCGACCCGGGGACTCGGGCGGTTTGCGGAGCAAGACCCCTTCTACCCCACTTGCGGCGCCGACTCCCTACCAACTTTGGTAGGCCCGGAGAAAAGAGGTCTCGTGCCCCGGATCGCACGGCGAGGACTCCGGCGGCGCCGAGATGGCGTGGCTCTTGTCCGATGGCATGGGAACACGGGTGCTCAGAATCATGGCCCCCAGGGAGGCCGGCGTGCCAGTCCCAGAAGTGGCCCATTGTTCAAGGAGATGGACCCCATGGCCGTTGGCAATCGGCAGGGCACGAGGGCCGGGGGTTGCTGACTTCCGGGCGGTTCCCAAAGACTTCCGCAGGAAACCGGAGGATGACTCGATGACGCATCTGACCAGACTGGCCGCCCTCGCCCTGACGCTCGCCGCGTGCGGCGTTCCGGCGACCGACGCTCCGGAGGAAATCGCACCCGCCGGGGACGGCGTCTTCGCAACCATCGCCCCGTTCCAGAGCTTCGGCCACGTCCACGATGCCGACAACGTCGAGGCCATGCGGCCGCGCGTCATGGGCACCCACGGGGTGATCTCGTCCGGGCACTACCTGGCCACGCAGGCCGGGTACGACGTGCTGAGAGCCGGGGGCAACGCCTTCGACGCCGGGGTCGCCGCGGGGATGGCGCTCAAGGTGGTCAAGATGGACTACGCCGGATGGACCGGGGTCGCCCCGCTCCTCGTCTACAGCGCCGCCGAGGACCGCGTGCTCACGCGGGTGGGGGCGGGGACCTCGCCCGCGCTCGCCACCCTCGATTACTTCCTCGAGCACGGCAAGTCGCCCATCAACAACGCCCTGATTCCGGCAGACGTGGACGTCTGGCTCGCGGCGCTCGACCGCTTCGGCACGATCAGCTTCAGCGAGGCCGCGGCGCCGGCCCTCCGCATCGCGGAGGAGGGCTATCACCTCTACAAGATGCAGAAGCGGATGATCGAGGACCACCAGGACGGCATCCTCGCCTTTCCCTACAACCGCGACTTCTGGTTCCCGAACGGCGTCGGCGAGCAGCGGCTCGGCGACCTCATGGTGAACGCCGACCTGGGGCGGCTCATCCGCTACCTGATGGAGGCGGAGCGGCAGGCGCTGGCGGAGGGAGGAAGCCGGTCCGACGGGATCCGCGCCGCCCGCGACGCCTTCTACAAGGGCGAGCCGGCGCGCGCCGTGGACCGTTTCTTCCGGGAGCAGGAGGGCATCGTCCGCTACGAGGACCTCGCGAACTACGAGAGCCGCTGGGAGGAGCCTCTCGGCACCAGCTTCCACGGCTACGACGTCCACGCCGCCGCCGGCTGGAGCCAGGGGCCGCGCATCGTCCTGATGCTCAACATGCTGGAGAACTACGACCTCCACGCCCTCGGCTACAACACGCCGGCGTACATCCACCTCGTCTCCCAGGTGATCAACCTGGCGATCGCCGATGCCCACAAGTACGTCGCGGACCCGGACTTCGCGCCGCCTCCGGAGAACCTCTACGGCAAGGAGTACGCGCGCGAGCGCATCGGGCTCATCGACGAGGCGCGCGCGTTTCAGGACATGCCTCCCTGGGGGGATCCGGAACGGATGGCGGCGGTGGCTGACGACGCGCCGGCGAGCTTCGTGGAGCCGCTGGCGACCGGCGCCGACGCGAGCCGCCCGGGGTCGAACGACGCCGATCAGGCCGCCAACTACGGGGACACCTCCTCCCTGAACGTCATGGACGGGGAGGGCAACGTGTTCTCCCTCACCGAGAGCGACGGCCACACCTCCACCCCCATGATCCCGGGATGGGGCTTCGGGCTCGGCGGGCGGATGTACCAGTTCAACCTGGACCCCGGGCTGGCCAACGTGATGGCGCCCGGGAAGCGCCCCCGCAACACGAACTCGCCCCTGCTGGTGATGAAGGACGGACAGCCGTTCATGGGGCTCTCCACCCCCGGCGGGGACCAGCAGTTGCAGTCGCTCCTGCAGGTCTTCCTGAACGTGGTGGTGTGGGGGATGTCCCCGGAGCAGGCCCTCGACCAGCCCCGTTTCGGCAGCTACAACTTCCCCGGCACCGGGAGCGAAGTGAACAACAACCCGGGCGTGATCAACATCGAGGAGCGGATTCCGGCCGCGACGGCCGGCGCGCTGCGGGCGATGGGCCACGACGTGCGCCCGTGGGGCCGCTGGAACTGGCGCGCGTGCGCTCCCACGGTCACCTGGCGCGATCCGGAAACCGGGTTGATGATCGCCGCGGGGGACGTCCGGCGGGAGACCGCGTCGCTCGGATTCTGACCGGCCCGGGAAGTAGAGTCCCTGCTCGCCCGCGAGAACGGTCGCGGGCGCAGTCGGGGAGATGGAGGACGGACTACACGATGTCGAGACCGTTGACTACCACTGACGAGACGAACACAACGACGAACAGAATGATGCCGGTGCATCCCGGCGAGGTCCTTCGGGAAGAGATGGACGAGCGGGATCTGTCAGTCAACGCTCTGGCTCAGGCGCTTGGAATCCCGGCCAACCGGGTCACCGCCATTCTTAATGGACAGCGGTGCGTCACCGCGGACACCGCGCGCCGGCTGTCCCGGTACATTGGCACGTCCTCCGAGTTCTGGCTGAACCTGCAGCAGACTTGGGACCTCCGCCGGGCGGAGCCCAAGGCCGGGAAGGGGCGACGGCACCTCACCCGGCCCGTGAGTTAGGCGGATTCACGCGGTCGGTACCGCTCCCCGAGGGCACCTACTCACACGATACTGACCGGTCAACAGCGGGGTACTTTCAAGCCTCCAATCCGGACACGGTCATTTCCACAATCCTCCGCTAGGCTCCCCGTCTCATGAGTCCACCCGGGAGCCTGTTCGGCGCTCCGCAGCCCTCGCCGCCGGAGCCTTCCGCCGACGTGGAACCGGCGGTGCCGGATCCCGGTAGCGACGGACCGGTCGAGCCGCAGGGCGCCGCGGGCGCAGCCTCCGTGGCTGACGCGCCCCCCGTCGAGCCGGTAGGTCCGGCGCCTGCCGCCACCCCGGCCGAGCCGGCGCCCGCGCCGGACTCGGAACCCGCCGAGGACTACCAGGTGCTGGCGCTCCGTTACCGCCCCCAGACCTTCTCCGACCTGGTCGGCCAGGAGGCGATCGCCCGCACCCTCCAGAACGCGATCCGGAAGAACCGGATCTGGCACGCGTTCCTCTTCGCCGGACCGCGCGGCGTCGGGAAGACGACCACGGCCCGCATCCTCGCGAAGGCGCTCAACTGTGCGGCGAACGAGGGGCCCACCCCGGAACCCTGCGGAGACTGCCCTTCCTGCCGCGAGATCGCCGGCGGCTACTCGCGCGACGTGCCCGAGATCGACGGCGCGAGCAACAACAGCGTGGAGAAGGCCCGCGAGATCATCGAGACCGCGCACTACACCCCCTCGCGCGACCGGTACAAGATCTTCCTGGTGGACGAGGTCCACATGCTCAGCGGGGGCGCCTTCAACGCGCTCCTCAAGACGCTCGAGGAACCCCCCTCCCACGTCAAGTTCATCTTCGCCACCACCGAGATCCACCGGATCCCGGACACCATCCTCTCGCGCTGCCAGGAGTTCGAGTTCCGCGCCGTGACGCAACGCGTCGTGGCCGACCGCCTCAGGCACATCGTGGACGACCAGGGGTTCGAGGTCGCCCCCGAGGCGCTCGCCCAGATCGCCCGCTTCGGGCAGGGGAGCCTCCGGGACGCCCTCTCGGCGCTCGACCAGGTGATCGCCGCGGTGGACGGCGCGGTCACGGCCGCCGACGTGAGCGAGGTGATCGGGGTCCCGGACGTGGCGATCTGCCGCCGCGCCGCCACCGCGATCGTCGAGGCGGATCGGCGGGCGGTCTTCGAGATCGTCGAGGAACTGGTGAGCGAGGGGCGCGACCTGAAGCACTTCGTGACGCTGCTCATGCACTACCTGCGGGACCTGACCGTGGTGCGGGCGGCGCCCGACCGTCCCGACCTGCTGGAGTGGCCGCAGGAGCAGGAGCGGCTCGCCGAGTTCGCCGGCCGCTTCAGCGAGGAGGACCTGCTCCGCAGCCTCGATGTCCTCACGAAGATCGAGGAGGGCCTGCGCTGGTCGCCCGAACCCAGGTTCCACCTGGAGATGGCGCTCCTGAGGCTCGTCGAGATGCCGCGGCTGGCCGCGTTCGACCGGCTCCTCGAGCAGCTCGACCAGCCGGGGACGGGGGGGCCGGCGCCGCCGGGTCCGGGTGGAAGCGGCTCGCCCCCCGCCAGGCCGCGGCATCTCGACGAGCCTCAGG
>CAYUVU010000384.1:0-2091 GCA_964448205.1 uncultured Acidobacteriota bacterium | reverse complement strand
GCTCTACCTGACCCCCGCCTTCGGCGCGGTGGCGCTGCTCTTCGCGCTCAACCGGGCGCGGTTCGTCGGCCGCCAGGACGCCGGCAACGAACGCATGGTGGAGATTGCGGCCGCCATTCGCGAGGGAGCGATGGCGTTCCTGCGCCGGGAGTACTCGGTCCTCGCCGTGTTTGCGGTGGTGGTCGCCGTGCTGCTCTACGTGGCCAACCTCGGCGGCGGCACGGAGCTCGTGGGCCTCTCCTTCCTGATCGGAGCGCTCTGCTCCGCGGTCGCCGGCTGGTTTGGCATGCGGGTCGCCACCGCCGCGAACGTGCGCACCGCGAATGCCGCCCGCACCTCGATCGCCCCGGCCCTGCGGGTTGCCTTCGCCGGCGGGTCGGTCATGGGGATGTCCGTGGTCGGGCTGGGGGTGCTCGGGCTTTCGGGACTCTTCCTTCTCTACACCCGGGTGCTGCTCGTGGGCGGCGACCTCCAGGGGCAGATACTGCAGGTCCTTTCCGGGTTCAGCCTCGGCGCTTCCTCGATCGCGCTCTTCGCTCGGGTCGGGGGCGGCATCTACACGAAGTCGGCCGACGTGGGCGCCGATCTCGTGGGCAAGGTCGAAGCCGGGATCCCCGAGGACGATCCGCGGAACCCGGCCGTCATCGCGGACAACGTGGGCGACAATGTCGGCGACGTCTGCGGGATGGGAGCGGACCTCTTCGAGTCCTACGTGGGCGCCATCATCGGTGGCATGGTGCTCGGGGTGGCCTACGCGCAGAGCCTCGAGGCCGACCCGCTGCGCTACGTGATGCTGCCGATGGTCCTGGCCGCCTTCGGCATCGCCGCGAGCATTCTGGGCACGTTCCTGGTCCGGACCCGCGAGGGCGCGAATCCCCAGACCGCGCTCAACATGGGAACGCTGGGCGCCGGGGTCCTGATGCTCGCCATCGCCTGGCCGGTGATCGGGATGCTGGCGCCGGAAGCGCAGGGAGTCCTCTACGGCTGCCTGGTGGCGGGCCTGGTGGTGGGCGCGGCGATCGGCCTGATCACCGAGTACTACACCTCGGATGAGCGGAAGCCCGCGCAGGCGGTCGCCGAAGCTTCGAACACCGGCTCGGCCACGAACATCATCGCGGGGCTCGCCCTCGGCATGCGCTCGACCGCGTTGCCCCTGCTGCTGATCGCCGGCGCCATCGCCCTCGGTTACGAACTCGCCGGGCTCTACGGGATCGCGCTCGCCGGGCTCGGGATGCTCGCTACGGTCGGGATCCAGTTGGCGGTGGACGCCTACGGGCCCATCGCCGACAACGCCGGCGGGATCGCCGAGATGAGCGAGCTGCCTCCCGAGGTGCGCCAGCGGACCGACAAGCTGGACGCGGTGGGGAACACCACCGCGGCCATCGGCAAGGGCTTCGCGATCGGTTCGGCGGCGCTCGCCGCCATGGCGCTCATGTCGGCCTTCCAGCAGCAGGCGGGGGTCGGCGCGCTCGGCCTCTCGCTCGGCAACCCGGTTGTGCTGTCCGGCCTGCTGATCGGCGGCATGGTGCCCTTCCTGTTCTCCTCTATCGCCATGCAGGCGGTGGGAGAGGCCGCTTTCGACATGATCAAGGAGGTCCGGCGGCAGTTCCGGGAGATCCCGGGTCTGCTCGAGGGCGAGCCCGGCGTGAAGGCCGACAACGCCCGCTGCGTGGACATCGCCACCGCGGCGGCGCTCCGGCGGATGGTCGCGCCCGGCCTGATGGCGGTCCTGATCCCGGTGATCGCCGGCTTCCTCGACAAGAACTTCCTGGCGGGCCTCCTCGCCGGGGCTTTGGTGTCCGGCGTGCTGCTCGCCATCTTCATGGCGAACGCCGGCGGCGCCTGGGACAACGCCAAGAAGTACATCGAGGGCGGGGAGCACGGCGGCAAGGGCAGCGAGGCGCACAAGGCCGCGGTCGTCGGCGACACCGTCGGCGATCCCTTCAAGGACACCGCCGGCCCCGCCATCAACATCCTCATCAAGCTGATGTCGGTGGTGGCGCTGGTCATCGCCCCCCTGATCCGCTAGCAGCTAGGACCGCGCGCCGGCTTGGAACGCCGGCTTCAGCCGGCACGCGCGGTGCTCCGCAC
>CAYUVU010000383.1:0-2173 GCA_964448205.1 uncultured Acidobacteriota bacterium | reverse complement strand
GGCGTATCCAGGAAGAGGTCCGGATCCTTTCCCGGCTCGTTGGTATGCCGGTGGGGCTCGAGGTGCGTAACCCGGAAATTCGTGAAGGGTACGAGGACGGGGAGCAGCGCCAGCCGGCCCCAGAGGGTGTTGGCCCGGCGCGTCCGGCCCAGGAGGCCGTGAACGCCCTCGTGCGCCATCACGGTGCCGATGAAGGCCAGCCAGCTCCGGACCAGGACGTCCAGGGTCCATCCCCACCAGGTGGTGGGCGCGATGAGGAGGCCGGTGAAGCTCAGCGCCACGAGCGCCAGGATCGCGGTCCGGCTGAGCGCGTGAACCCGCCGGGCGGGCCAGCGCCGGATGGTCCCGCGCACGGACAGCGGAGGGGCCTTCCTCCCGTTGACGCTCCTCGACACTCTGCTTTCCCCGCTGTCTACCGGACTCGTCTTGACTCTAGCATTCGCACCTGCGACGCCGGCAAGCGCGGGCGCCTCATGAAGGAGGGATGCAACACATGTTCCCAACCACCGCCGACACCCAGAGGAGCGTGCCCCACCTCCGCGGGCGCCTGACCGCGATCCTCGTCGCGAGCCTGCTGCTCGCGGCCGCCTCGGGGCCCGCGCAGACGCCGGATGCGGACGCCGGCCCGATCGCGACCGCGATCGAGGGCCTGAAGCTGCGCGCCATCGGTCCCGCTCTCATGGGCGGCCGCATCGCGGACATCGCGGTGCATCCGGAACGGGGCTCCACCTGGTACGTGGCGGTCGGTTCCGGCGGGCTCTGGAAGACGGAGAACGGCGGCACCACCTGGAAACCGATCTTCGACGAGTACCCGTCCTACTCGATCGGGACGGTCACGCTCGACCCCTCGAGTCCGGAAGTGGTGTGGCTCGGCACCGGCGAGAACGTGAGCGGACGGCACGTCGGCTGGGGTGACGGCGTCTACCGCAGCCGCGACGGCGGCGCTTCCTGGGAAGCGGTGGGACTCGCCGGCTCGCAGCACATCGGGAGGATCCTGGTGGACCCGCGGGACGGGGACACCGTCCTGGTGGCCGCCGAGGGGCCGCTCTGGAACGGCGGGGGCGAACGCGGGGTGTACCGGACCGAGGACGGCGGAGCCACCTGGACTCGGACGCTCGACCTCGGCCCCGACACCGGGGCGACCGATCTGGAGTTCGCCCCCGGCGATCCGGACACCGTCTACGCCGCGGCCTACCAGCGCCGGCGGCACGTCTGGTCCTTCCTCGCGGGTGGCCCCGGCTCGGGGATCCACAAGTCCGAGGACGGCGGCCGCACCTTCCGCAAGATCACGACCGGCCTCCCGAAGGGCGATGTCGGCAAGATCGGACTGGCCGTGACGCCCGCGGACCCGCGTCTCGTGTACGCCACCATCGAGGCCGACGAAGAGGAACGCGGTTTCTACCGCTCCCTCGACCGCGGAGAGAGCTGGGAACGGCGGAACCCCTACCTCTCCGGCGGGACCGGGCCGCACTACTACCAGGAGATCGAGGCCTCCCCCACCGATCCCGACGTCGTGTACCAGATGGACGTGTTCTTCCACGTGACCCGGGACGGGGGCAAGACTTTCGACTACCTCGGGACCGGCAGGGAAAAGCACAGCGACAACCACGCCATCTGGATCGATCCGGACGACCCCGGGCACCTGCTCGGGGGCACCGACGCAGGCCTTTACGAGACCTATGACGAGGGCGTCACGTGGCGACACTTCCCGAACATGCCGATCTCCCAGTTCTACAAGGTGGCGCTCAGCCAGGCCGAACCCTTCTACGACGTCCTGGGCGGGGCGCAGGATCTCGGCACCGTCCACGGGCCGTCCCGGACCCTGAACATGGAGGGCGTCCGGAACCGCGACTGGTACGTGCCGCTCGGGGCGGACGGCTACGGGGTGGACATCGATCCACGCGACCCGAACATCATGTATCTGATGACGCAGCAGGGAAACCTCTACCGCGCCGACCGGCAGAGCGACGAGGTACTGCACATCGGGCCGGTAGCCGCCCCCGGCGAGCCGCCCGAGCGGTGGAACTGGGATTCCCCCATCTTCATCAGCCCGCACAACCCCGACCGCCTCTATTTCGGCTCGCAGCGGGTGTGGCGGAGCGAGGACCGCGGCCAGTCGTGGACCGCGGTCAGCGGCGACCTGACGACCGGCCGGAACCGTTACGAACTCCCC
>CAYUVU010000382.1:0-2606 GCA_964448205.1 uncultured Acidobacteriota bacterium | reverse complement strand
GTATAGCACTGTAAGCCATTGAAGAATGGGCCAGTTAGGGGAATGCCGAGGCACTCGATGGAACACCTTGGAACCGGTAAAGCGCGGTGCTCCGCGCCGCGCGCGTCGTAACGCCAGCGGCGACGGAGGGCGTCCCGGGCTTGGAACGCCGGCTTCAGCCGGCATCGTTCGCCGTAGGCGCACGAACCTCCGGTCCGGGTGAGCGTGAAAAGCGCGCTCCGTCCGGTGTCCCTAGTGACAGGAGCTCCGGGGCCACCGATAGCGCTAATGACAGGAGCTCGGGGCGTCCGAAGGGATTAGTGACAGGAGCTCGGGGCCCACAGATCCGATTAGTGACAGGAGCTCGATCCGGCAGACCCGGATAGTGACAGGAGCTTCGCCGCGGGCGTCGCTGTTCCGCTGGACGGAAAAACGCGGCGGGTTCGCGCCGTGAAAGGCGGCGAAATCGTTACTCCCCGCGCGGCTCCTCCTCGCCCCAGATGTGCCGCGCGAACCACTCCCAGTTGTGCACCATCGCCGCGAGCCGCTCGCGCGGCTTCGTGATCCCGTGGCCGAACCCCTTGTAGATGATGAGCTGGGTCTCCACGCCGACGTCCTGCAAGCCCTGGTACAGCTCGTAGGCGTTCGGCGTGGGCACCCGGGCGTCGAACTCGCCGTGCTGGATCAGCGTCGGGGTGCTGGCCTGGTTGATGTTCGTCATGGGGGAGGTCTTCGCGTAGATCTCGGGGTCGTCCCAGGGGGTCGCCTTCAGGTACTCGCGGGTGAAGCCGTGGATGTCGGTGTTCACGTAGTAGGTCATCCAGTTCGAGATGCCGGCGCCCACCGAGATCGCGCGGAAGCGGTCGCTGCCCGTGGTGAGGAAGGCCGAGATGTAACCGCCCTGGCTCCAGCCCATCGCCGCGACCCGGACCGGGTCGGCCACGCCCGCTTCCACGAGGGCCTCGACCCCGGAGAGAACGTCCCAGGCGTCGCCGATGCCGAGGTTGCGCACGTTGAGCGCGCGGAACTCCTCGCCGTAGCCCGCCGAACCCCGGTAGTTGGGCATCATCACGACCGCGCCCTTCTTGAGCCATTCGAGAGCCGGATAGACGTAGCCGCCCACCAGTTGCGGCCGTGAGGTGCCGGTCGGACCTCCGTGGATGATCACCATGAGCGGATAGGCGCGGGCCGGGTCGTAGCCGGGCGGCTTCATGACCACCCCCTCGATCTCGGCGCCGTCCTCGCTGTTCCAGGTGATGAGTTCGCGGCTGCCCAGGTCACCCCACGCTGTCACTTGGGCGGTCATGTCGGTGACCCGCTCGGGGACGCTCGCGCCCCGCTGCCAGCGGAAGATCTCGGCGACGGTGGAGCGTTCCTCCCCCTGGAGCGCGAAGGTGGAGCCGTCGCGCGAGAGGTCCGCTGTCGCGATCATCTCGGGGGTGTCGAGGGCCAGCGTCACCTCGCCCGACTCGGGATCCATCACGAACAGTTGGCGGGCCGTGCGCTGCGAAGCGATGAAGAAGACGCCCTCGTCGTTCCACGCTAGCGGGGACGGGTTCTCGTCGAAACCGGCAGTCAGGATGCGGGACGCGCCGCCCGCCGCGGGGATAACGGCGAGTTCGGAGTTCCCGTAGTAGGGACTCGCGTCCGCCGAGGTGGAAAAGAGGATGCGCCCGCCGTCCGGGGACCACAGCGGCCCGCGCTGGCGGCCGGGATCGGCGACCAGTGACCGGACGGTCCCGGACGCGACCTCGACGACCGAGACGTCCGTCTCCCGGAATGAGTTGACCTGGGGGGTGGGAGCGTGGTCGAAAGCGATCTCGCCGCCGTCCGGGGACCAGGCGTACGACCCCACGTTGAAGCCGTCGCCCCCGGTCAGGCGGCGCGGCTCGGCTCCCTCCCGGATGTCGGCCACCCACAGGTGGGCCATGCGGAAGTCGGTGTCCTCGACGGCGTAGTCGCCGTAGGTTTCCTCGCGCTCCTCGAAGCCGTCGGGAGCGGGATCGGTGGCGACGAACGCGATCCGGGAGCCGTCCGGCGAGAAGCGGAAGGAGTTGATCCCACCCTCGTGGGAGGTGATCTGCTCGGCCTCGCCACCCTGTGGGCGAATGAGGTAGATCTGCGCGCCGTCACCACGGTCCGCGATGAACCCGAGCCGGGAGCCGTCCGGCGACCACCGCTGTCCGGTGCTGTTCCCGTCCTTCGTCTGCGTGAGCGGGAAGGGTTCGGCGCCGGCGGGGGCCAGCCAGATCTCCCGGTCGAACCGGTTGTTCTCCCAGTCGGCCGAGGTGACGGTGTAGGCGATCATGCTCCCGTCGGGCGAGATGCGGGGACCACTCGCCGAGTCCAGCGAGATCTGGGCCTTGAAGGCCGCGACGACCTCTGGTGACTCTTCGGCGACGGCGACCCCAGTGAGGAGGGCGGCGGCGGAAAGGACGATGAGCGGGCTACGGCGCATGACTTCTTCCCCTCGCGAACAGCGGGCTGGTGGTGAGTCTTCCGATGGTACCCGTGCCGATGGCAGCTCGGCTTGGAACGCCGGCTTCAGCCGGCACCGCGGCCCTCAGGGCCGCGGGCGGTTCGTCGTTATCCCGGGTGCATTGGCGCGCAGCCGCGCGATCCCGGCG
>CAYUVU010000381.1:0-14395 GCA_964448205.1 uncultured Acidobacteriota bacterium | reverse complement strand
GAACCAGACCTCTCAGCGCTTCCCCGGCACCATCGGGACAAAGGCCACGCCCCCGTGGTCCTGGATGTCGATCTCTCCGTTCTCGCCGCGCGTCGCGACCACGAGGCGCTGACTCCACGGGTCCGGACCAACCGGAGCGACCAACCGCCCGCCGGGCGCAAGCTGATCGAGGAGCGCCTGGGGAATCTCGGGTGGCGCCGCGGTGACCACGATCCGATCGAACGGTGCGGCTTCCGGCCAGCCGAGGTAGCCGTCCCCGACGCGGAGATTGATGTCCCCATAGCCGAGCGAGCCGAGCGTCGTCTCCGCGCGTGCCGCGATACCCGGCAGCAGTTCGATGGAATACACGTCGGCCTCGAGTTCGGCGAGGACCGCCGCCTGGTAGCCGGACCCGGTCCCGATTTCGAGCACGCGCTGGCCCGGCGTGATCCGCGCCAGCGAGCTCATCAGGGCAACGATGTAGGGCTGGGAGATCGTCTGTCCCTCGCCGATCGGCAGGGGACGGTCGGAGTACGCACGGCGCCGCTCCGAAGCCGGAACGAATTGTTCCCGGGGCACCGTCTGCATGGCGCGAAGCACCGCTTCGTCGCGGATGCCCCGGCGCTCGATCTGGCTTCGCACCATGAGGATCCGTTCCGCCCGGAAGGCGTCTTCCTGTTCCCGGTTGCCGGTGGCTTCGTCGCTGCCGCAGGTTGCCGAGAAGAGAACAAGGGCCGCGAGGGCAGCCGTTCGCGAACCGCTCCTCATGGAGATTCCTCCCGATGCGGCAAGTGTAGACAGACGGTGGAGTGGGGTTCCAAGGCGTGTACGACTCCAAGCGGATCAGCGATAGGACGTTCCGCTGCGCTCCGCGCAGCGGGTGCCGGCTGAAGCCGGCGTTCCAAGCCGGCGCGCCACCGGCGTTCCCAGGCCCCTATTCCCAGTAGTCCACCTTGTTCGCGCCGATTTCTTCGGTGAGGTTCCAGATGCGGGTCGCGGTGCGCTGGTCGGCGAACTCGTAAAGCAGTTGCGCGAGTCCGGCCAGCCGCATCTTGAGGACGGCTCGGCGGAGCGCTATCGGCTTGTCCACCTGGATCCAGTCCCACCAGCCGATGACGTGCCGGGCCATGTCGTCGAGGCCGCCGGCGCGGAACCTCACGGTCACGAAGCCGTCGCCGTCCTTCTCCACCTTCTGGGTCGGATGAAACGTCCATTTCTCCGGCTCCGGGGCGTCCGGGTGGAACCGCCACTGGACGTTCACCGGGTCTTCGCCGAAGGAGCCGAAGAGCGCGCGCAGGTAGTCCCGCAACGCGTCCTCCGGCAGGGAGTGCCCCTCCTCGAGGACCACCACCCCGCTCATGCGGTCGAGGCGGTACTGCGCGAGGTCCCTTCCCCGTTCCCGGCCGACGAGGCGCGGCGCGCCGCCGTGGAGGAGCCCGGCGGGCTCGACCGTCTTGTTCCGGTCCCGATAGGAAAACGCCACCTTCCGCTGCTTCAGGATGGCCTCCCTGAGCGGCGCCGCCACGTTCTCGTTCGGCCGGATGTGCGGGCCCGGCCGCGACACGATCCCCCAGGAATCGATGATCGCCTCGGTGTCGGTGTCGGTCTTCATCGCCTGCTCGGCCTTCTCGACCACCCCGTGCACCTTGCTGCGCAGCGCGGTGAGCTGGTTCACCTCGTGCGTCAGGCCCTCGCGGCGGAGGACCCGGACGGCCTTGTCGAGCGCCGCCATTTCCTCGGGGGTGGGCAGCCGGTGCCGGAACCCTCCGATCCAGCGGGCCGCCTCGGACTCGAGCCAGAAGCTCTTCTCACCGGAGTCCAGCCGGTCCTCCTGGAGCGCGTCGCCGAAGACGTGCTTCGCTTCCTTGATCCAGCGGAGCGCGGTGCGCCGGTTGACGTTCTCCTGCTGCTCCAGACTCCGGTAGGTGACGTGGCGGCCACTCAGCAGTTTCTGGAAGAGGGTTGCGGTGCGGGCAATCGAGCTGGCCATTAGACTCTCCTGGCGGTCGCCGGTCCGGGGCGGAACAGCCCCCGTATTCGCGTGCCATGACAAATACTGACAGGCACGATCCCGAGATGCAAATGCGAGGGCCGGCGGCGGAAGCCGGAAAACGACAAATTCCGACGCGTCCGCGAAATCTGATCGGCCGCGACAACATCCGGCCGTTCGGGCTCGACATCCATGGGCCGGTATTCATCGTCTCCAGCCTCACCGCCATCGCATTCGTGGCGGGGGCGCTCCTTTTCCGGGACGCCGCGGCGGGTCTCTTCGACGCGCTCTACGCCTGGCTGACCTCGACCCTCGACTGGCTGTTCATGGCGGCGGCCAACGTCCTGGTCCTCTTCTGCCTGTTGTTGCTCCCGTCGCGCCTCGGCCGCATCCGCCTGGGCGGCCCGGACGCCCGGCCGGAGTACTCCAACTGGTCGTGGTTCGCGATGCTGTTCGCGGCGGGCATCGGGATCGGCCTCCTGTTCTTCGGGGTGGCGGAGCCGATGAGCCACTTCCGGGACCCGCCGCTCGGGATGGCCCCCGCGGCGGACCTGGCGGTCGCCGGCACGCTCTACCACTGGGGCCTGCACGGCTGGGCCATCTACGCGGTGTCGGCGCTCGCGCTCGCCTTTGCGGCCTACAACCTCCGGCTGCCGATGAGTTTCCGGTCCGCCTTCCATCCGGTGCTGGGCGACCGGGTGTGGGGCCGTCTGGGCCACCTGGTGGACATCTTCGCCGTGTTCGCCACGGTCTTCGGACTGGCGACCTCGCTCGGGTTGGGGGTCGAGCAGATGGCGGCCGGGCTGGACCACCTGTTCGGGATCCCGGCGACCAACACGACCGCGGTGGCGCTGATCGCCGTGATCACGGCGGTCACGCTGGCCTCCGTGATCCTCGGCATGGACCGGGGCGTCAAGCGCCTGAGCCAGGCCAACATGGCGATCGCGCTGGCGCTGCTCGCCTTCGTGCTGGCGGCCGGACCGACCCTGGAAGTGCTCGGCGGCGCCGCCCGGAATCTCGGCCGCTACGTCGCGGCGATCGTCCCCCTGAGCAACTGGGCGGGCCGGGAGGACCTCCACTTCCTGCACGGCTGGACCATCTTCTACTGGGCGTGGTGGCTTTCCTGGGCGCCCTGCGTCGGCATGTTCATCGCCCGGATCTCGCGCGGGCGGACCGTGCGCGGCCTCGTGGGCGGAATGCTGGTCTTCCCGATGCTGCTCGAAACGGTGTGGTTCAGCACGTTCGGCGGAACCGGGCTGTCGCTCCATCACGCCGGGGCGCCCGGAATGATGGATGCCGTGCAGGCGGGCCAGCCCGAGCTGGCGCTGTTCCGGATGCTGGAGCTGCTGCCGCTCGCGGGCATCACCTCGTTCGTCGCCATCGCCCTGCTGATCGTCTTCTTCGTCACGTCTTCCGATTCCGGAACGCTGGTCATCGACACCATCACCGCGGGCGGCAAGCTCGACGCCCCGGTCGTGCAGCGCATCTTCTGGTGCGCGTTCGTGGGGATCGTCGCCATCACCCTGCTGGTCAGCGGCGGGCTCGTGGCGCTCCAGACCGCGGCCCTCACCACCGGTTTCCCCATCGCCCTGATGCTGATCGCGCTCTGCTACAGCGTCTGGAAGGGGCTCCGGGCCGCCCGCGCGGGGTAGGGTCCACCGGACATGGGAACAGGTCCCAGCAACCACAACGGACAGGCAGCGCCGGTTCCCCTCATCCTGCTGGGGATGGGGAACGTGCATCGGGAACTGCTCGGCATCCTCGGGCGGAAGGCCAGGGAACTCGCCGATCGCTACGGGGTGACGTTCTCCATCGTGGCGTGCGCGGACCGCAGCGGGTTCGTCCTCGGGCCGGACGCCCCGGGAGGCCGCATCCCGACCGAGGCGATGCTGGCGGCCAAGGCCGAGGGCCGCAGGCTCCGCGAGATTCCCGGCACGGCGCCGATCTCCCTCGAGGAGGCGCTCGACGCCGCCGGGCCTCGCGGGATCCTCTGCGACGCCGCCTCGATGGACGTGGAAACCGGCGGGATCGGCCTCCGCGCCGCCCGGGCGGCCCTGAACCGGGGCACCTCCGTCGTCTTCGCCAACAAGTCGGCATTCGCGCTGGCCTTCGACGAGCTGGAGGCGCTGGCCGCCGCGAACGGCGCCGGCCTCGGCTGGAGCGCCACCGTCTGCGGAGGCCTCCCGGTCGTGAACACCGGCTCCCGCGACCTGGTGGGGGCCGAGTTCCGGCGGCTCCGGGGCGTCTTCAACAGCACCAGCAACCTGGTTCTGGGCCGGATGGCCGAGGGATTGAGCCTCGAGGACGCGGTCACCGAGGCCCAGCGCCGCGGGATCGCCGAGACCGACCCGACGAACGACCTGAACGGCACCGACACCGCGCTCAAGCTGCTGATCCTGGTGCGGACGGTCATGCGCCGGAAGGCGTCCCTCGCGGACGTCGAGCGCACCGGGATCGAGGCGGCCCCGGAGCCCGGCGCGGACGAGGTCGTCCGCCTGATCGGCGAAGCCGTGCCGGACGGCGATGCGGTCCGGATGCGGGTCTCGCCGGTCGCGGTCCCCCGCGGCAGCTTCTTCGGGAGCATCGGCACGCTCGATATGGCCGTGGAGTGGGAGACCGACCTGTTCTCGACCCAGCGGCTCGTCGCCACCGAGGGCGACGCGATCCCCACCGCCGCGGCGGTGCTGCGCGACGCGGTCCACGTCGCCTGCGGGAGGCCTACGGGACCATCACTTAGGATCGGGGGGTCTTGAGCCGACGCATTTCCCGCCGCACCGCGATCACCGCCGGACTGGCCGGCGCGGCCGGAGCGCTGAGCGGGTGCGGAGACGGCGGACCCGCTCCCGAAGCGTCCCCCGGTGGGAGCGGGGACACCCCACAGGCGGGACAGGGCGCCCGCGCCGTCGTGGTGGGCGCCGGCGCTTTCGGGGGCTGGACGGCGCTCGAGCTTCTGCGCCGGGGAGCGCAGGTCACCCTCGTGGACGCCTGGGGCCCGGGCAACTCGCGGGCCAGTTCCGGCGGCGAGACCCGGGTCATCCGCGCGACCTACGGGCCCGACCGCATCTACTCGGAGATGGTGGTGCGGGCGCTCGCCCTCTGGAAGGAGGCCGGCGAGCGCTGGGGCGACCGGCTCTTTTTCGAGACCGGAGCGCTCTGGATGAGCGACGGGGTCGATCCCTACGCGACCGACGCCGTCCCGATCCTCGCCGACCTCGGCGTCCCCTTCGAGGAACTCACCGGGGAGGAACTCGGACGCCGCTTCCCCCAGATCGACCCCGAGGGCATCGCCTACACCCTCTATGAAAGGAGCGCGGGTTACCTCCTCGCCCGCCGCGGCTGCCAGCGGGTGCTCGAGGGCTTCCTCGCCGAGGGCGGCGAATACCGCCAGGCCAGGGCGGCCGCCGGAGCCATGACGGGCGGGACCATGGCGGACGTCAGCCTCGCCAGCGGCGAGACGCTCGAAGCCGACCTCTTCGTGTTCGCGGGGGGTCCCTGGCTCGCGGAGCTCTTCCCGGGATTCGACCCGCCGCTCGTGAGCCCCACCCGGCAGGAGATCCTCTACTTCGGGACCCCGCCGGGCCGCCCCGACCTGACCGACGCCGAGCTGCCGGTCTGGGTGGAGACGGGCGCCAGCCTCTTCTACGGGGTGCCCGGCAGCAACTTCCGGGGCTTCAAGGTGGCGGACGACTCCCGCGGCGCCCCGTTCGATCCCACGGATGGGGACCGCACTCCCTCCCCGGAGGCCATCGAGACGGCCCGCAGTTACATGGAGCGTCGCTTCCCGGCGATGCGGGGAGCGCCGCTCGTCGAGGCGCGCGTCTGCCAGTACGAGCAGAGCGCCGACGGCCACCTCATCGTGGACACCCATCCCGAGGCGTCGAACGCCTGGATCGCCGGCGGCGGGTCGGGACACGGCTACAAACTCGGGCCGGCGCTCGGGGAGATGCTGGCCGAAGCGGCGCTCGGCGAGCGGGAGAAGGAGCCCTTCTTCGGCCTGGACCGGTTCGGGGGGTAACGGAACCATGACGAAACGGATTTCCCGCCGCGAGGCGATTACCGCCGGACTCGCCGGCGCCGCCGCGTTCGGCGCGTGCGGGAACGGCGCCGGCGAAACCGGGACACCAGAGGCCACACCGGCCACCAGCCCGCCGCAAGCCGGAAGCGGCGTCCGCGCCGTCGTGATCGGGGCCGGCGCCTTCGGCGGCTGGACGGCGCTCTGGCTCCGCCGCGCGGGCGCCGAGGTGACGCTCGTGGACGCCTGGGGGGCGGGCAACGCCCGCGCAAGCTCGGGAGGCGAGAGCCGGTTGATCCGGGCCTCCTACGGGTCGCGGCGGATCTACAGCGCGATGGTGGCCCGGGCGCACGAGATCTGGAAGGAGTACGAGGCGCGCTGGAACGACCGGTTGCTCTTCCCCATCGGCATGCTGCGGATGAGGAGCGGGGAGAACGAGTACACGAAGGCCGCGGTGCCGATCCTCCGGGAACTCGGCCTCCCGGTCGAGGAACTCGACGGCGACGAGCTGGCGCGCCGCTTCCCCCAGATCAACCCCGAGGGACTCTCTTACGGCGTGTTCGAACGAAACGCCGGCTACCTGCTGGCCCGGCGCGGCTGCGAACGGGTGCTCCGCGAGTTCCAGGAGGCGGGCGGCAGTTTCCGGCGGGCGGAGGCGGTGCCGGGCGGTCTGGACGGCGACCGGATGCGGGAGATCCGCCTCTCGGACGGCGGCACGCTCGAGGCCGACCTCTTCGTGTTCGCCTGCGGGCCGTGGCTCGCGAAGCTCTTCCCGGAGTTCGACCCGCCGCTCGTCCGCCCCACCCGGCAGGAGGTCTTCTCCTTCGGTCCCCCGGCGGGCCGCACCGACCTGAGCGAGGAGGAGTTCCCGACCTGGATCGAGGGCCCGTTCTACGGCATCCCGGCGACCCGCTTCCGGGGCTTCAAGATCGCGGACGACCGGCGCGGGGCCGACTTCGATCCCACCGACGGGGACCGGACGCCCTCACCGAAGGGCATCCGCGAGGCGCGGGAGTACATGGAGCACCGGTTCCCGGGGCTCAAGGGGGCGCCGCTGATCGAGGCGCGCGTCTGCCAGTACGAGCAGAGCGCCGACGGGGAACTGATCGTGGACACCCATCCCGAGGCGGACAACGTCTGGATCGCCGGCGGCGGGTCCGGCCACGGCTACAAGCTGGGCGCCTCGCTCGGGGAGATGCTGGCCGGGCAGGTGCTCGGCGAGCGGGAGAAGGAGCCCTTCTTCGGACTCGCGCGGCTGGCCGACTTGTAGGCAGCCGGACTAGACCAGCCGGCGGATCACCCCCAGCAGCCGGTCCACGTCGTCGCGGCTGTTGAACATCCCCACCCCGGCGCGCAGCAGGGCTCCGTCCTCCTGGAAGGTGATCGCCACGCCCTCGTCGGCGAGCGCCCGGCTCAGCCGCTCCTGATCGAGCCCGTGGTAGAAGCTCACGATGGCGGAGGGGTTCTTCGGCGGCGTGAACATCCGCATCCCGAGCGCCGCCGCGCCCTCGCGCAGCTCGCCGGCGAGCGCCTGCGTGTGTGCGGCGATGCGGTCGACCCCGACCTCGCCGAGGAACGCGAGCGCAGCCTCCATCGCGGCGACCGGACCGTAGGCCGGGCCCCCGTATTCGAGTTTTCCAGCGCTGGTCTTGAGGCGGAAGCGATTCCCGGGCAACGACTCGGCGACCTGGAAATGCCCGTGCCGGTCGGCGGTCATCCAGTCCAGGTGCTCGCGGCGCACGTAGAAGGGCGCGCAGCCGAAGTCGGCGTGCAGCCACTTGTAGCCGTTGCCACAGGCGAAATCGACGTTCTCCTCGTGGAGGTTCGTGGGGAACGTGCCCCACGCCTGGATGGCGTCGGCGTAGAGGTAGGCCCCGTGGGCGTGGGCGAGGTCGGCCAGCGGGGGCAGGTCGTAACGGAAACCGTTGCGGTTCGATACCCACGCCACGCTCAGCAGCCGCGTCCGGTCGTCGGTCCGCGCCGCGAAGTCGTCGACCGTCACCACGCCGTCACGCGACGGGATGATCCGCAGTTCGACTCCCGCCCGGCGCTCGAGTTCGCGGTAGAGCACGAAGGTGGTGACGAAGTGAAGCTCGTCCACGACCACGTTGTCGCCCGGACGCCAGTCCATCGCGTTCACGATGATGTTCTCGGCTCCGCTGGTGGAGTAGAGGAGGGCGACCTCGTCCTCATCGACGCCGAACAGACCGGCGAAGCGGGAGCGCGCGCCCGCCACCGCCTTGCCGCCCGACGCGCCGTCGCGGCGCAGCATCTTGTTGTCCGCGTAGGCGTGGAGGGCGTCGCGGACGGGTATCGGCAGCGGCCCCACCGCGGCGTTGTTCAGGTAGGCGAGCTCCTCGGTGACCGGGAAACTGGCCCGGACGCCGAGGGGATCCGCCGGGTTGGCGCCAGGCGACTCCGGCTGGCGCGGGACGTTCGCGAGGGCGCCGGCGCCGGGAAGCGCGGCCAGCCCGGCGGTCGCGGTGGTCTGAAGGAAGCGTCGGCGGTTCAGTGAGGTGCGGTCTTCGTCCTGCTTCATGGGGTTCTCCTCGATGAGAATCGGGCATCGAGTGTACGACTGCCCAGGGTGGCGCGCACGGCCCGGAACGCCGGCTTCAGCCGGCACAGCCCGCCGCAGGCGGGCGGCGGGAAGGACCTCACCCGCCGGGATGGCGCGTGGGCTCGGAACGCCAACGGTCACGTGTCGTGTTGGGATCCTGCGTTCGACCCCGTGAGCATGGTCGGCGTTGAACCGCCCGCGCCCCTGCGGGTCGCTGTGCCGGCTGAAGCCGGCGTTCCAAGCCGGACGTGCCACCTCCACGCGTGAGTTCCACGCCGAGGCGGGAGACACCTTTCCCGTGTGAGGGTGCGACGTGCGCGGTGCGGAGCACCGCGCGTGCCGGTCGGAGACCGGCGTTCCAAGCCGTACGTGCTGTCTGGTCCGTCCGGGTTCGCCCTGGCGCGGCGGGAGCCTCCCAACCAAGAAGGGGCGCCGGCCCGAAAGGCCGGCGCCCCCCGTAGGTCAGGACCCGATCAGAACTCGATCCGGACGCCGAGCCGGAAGACCCGCGGGTCGAGGATCGCGACGATCTCGTTGTAGCGGGAGCCCCCGATCGTCCGGTAGTTCAGGACGGTCGAGCTGTTCGTCAGGTTGAACCCGTCGAACAGCAGGGCCATGGTCGCCCCGCCCATGATGTTGAACGACTTCTCGGCGCGCATGTCGAAGATGCCGACGTTCGGCGCGCGGTCGTTGTAGCCGTCCGGCATCACCCGCTCGGTGCCCGCGTTCGGAAGCCGGACGCTGACCCGGCGGCCGGTCTGGAACCCGCTCTGGAGCTTGTAGGAGGCGCTCACCCCGATGTCGTAGGGGAAGATGTAGCGCCCCACCAGCTTGTAGTTCCAGTAGGTGGTGTCCTGCGGCCCGAGCCGGAGCGACTGGTTCGCCCGCCACTCGTAGGTCGTCCCCTCGACGAAGTCGAAGCGGGCCGCGGCCCGCACGCTGGTCGAGGACGTGGTGCGCATGTAGGCGTTCGCCCAGGTGTGGAGGAACGAGGTCAGGAACATCCAGCGGTCTGCGAAGCGGCGGTTCAATGCCACCTCGACGGTGTGGTAGTTCCCGTCCGGGTCCGGCAGTCCGTAGGCGCCGGGGTTCACGTACATCCGGTTCTCGGGAACGCCCGGCTGGCGGTCCATGAGCTGGATCGTCTGGTCGTCGCCGGTGCCCGCGACGTTGTCCGGCCCGCGGTCCTCCCAGGTGTACGGGGTGTCGTAGGCGAAGGCGCGGTTCAGGTCCACGATCCCGTAGCCGTTCCGGGAGTTCTTGTGGACATAGGAGGCCCGGAAGGAGAAGTTGTCGGCGATCTGCTGCTCGAAGTGGGTCGATAGCTCGTGGCCGTAGGCATTCGTCAGCCCCGGATCGACGGTCACGAATCCCGCGCCTCCCAGGGTCCGCAGCTTGTCCCCGAGTTCGGGGGAGTCGGCGAGGCCGCCGCTCGGACCGGGATCCAGGACCCGGTTCCCGTTGAGGTCGTTGAACGCATAGCGGAACGCGGCCTGCCCCACCGGGTTCTCGTCGTCCACGATGGTGGTGCTCGGGTTCCAGTAGAAGCGCCCGAAGAAGAGCTTCAGCACCGTCTCGCCCTCGCCGGTCAGGTCGAACGCGGCGCCCACCCGCGGCCCGATGTTGGAGAGCGTCAGCACGTCGCGTTGCGCCACGTCGAGCGGCGGGAAGATGTCCGAATGAGTGGGCGCCAGGGAGTTTTCGGGCCACCCCATCTTGTAGCGGTCGAAGCGGAATCCGAGGTTCAGGGTCAGGCGGTCGTTGAGGGTCCACGAATCCTGGCCGTAGAACGCGGTGAGGAAGATGTCGTTGATGCCGGTGTTCGGGGTGTTGTAGATGTCCACCTCGGTGGGCACGCCGTCCACGTCGCGGTAGAAGAGGTCTTCCGGCTGCATCCGCAGGAACTTCCGCCGCTCGCGGTAGATCTCGGTGCCGATCTTGAAGGTGTGCTGTCCGCCGAAGTCGTCGGCGAAGTAGGTCAGGTTGCCGGAGATCTGCGGCTTGGTGACGTTCCGGAGGTGGTAGTAGTTGTTGGCGTTCGTGAGGTCACCGGTATTGACCTCGAGCCGCCCCGCGGGCAGCCCCTCGACGCTCTCCGACTTGGTCGCGGTCGGGAAGAGCGGGAACTGGTTGATCCAGTGGCTCAGCTGCACGTTCAGGAAGAGCTTGTCGGTGAGGACGTTCGTGTACTCGAACTTCATCGGCTTGTTCACCGAGCTCTGGTACCAGGCGGCGTCCAGCGGGACCGACGGTCCCAGGTTGCGCTCGGCCTGCAGCTTGGTGCGCCGGTTGAAGAAGCCGATCAACTGGCTGGAGTCGGTGAGCTGGTAGGTCGCCTTGGCGGTCCAGTTGCCGAGCTGGGTGGTCGCCGGATCCGGGTTCCCGATGGTCAGCTTCTCCTGGTGGTTCAGCCGGTAGCCGGCGTAGAACCAGGCCTTCTCCGGATAGAGCGGGCCGCCGATCCCGATGTTGATGTCGCTCTGCAGCGTGATCGGGTTACCGGCTTCGAGGCCGTCGCCGCCCGCCTTGTAGGGGCCCTGCGTCCCGCCGCCGGTCCTGAGCGCATCCGGCACGTTGTCGCCCACGGTGGAGTCGTTCTCGAAGTCCACATAGATGTCCCCGTTGAAGCGGTCGCCGCCGGACTTCACCGTGAGGTTGAAGAAGGCGCCGAGCCCGTGGGTCTCGCCCATGTTCCCGGAGCCGCCGAGCTGGAAGTCCTCGAAGCTGCCGTAGTCGAAGTAGCCGGCGTTCCCCGAGGTCGTCTCGGTGACGTTGATGCCCTCGAGCAGGGTCCGGTGCTGGTCCCCGAAGCCGAACGCCTGGAACCCCGTCTGGGTGCCGGTGTGCGAGCCGCCCACGTCGTAGCCCTCCATCTGGAAGCCGGGGGCCTGCGCCATCGCCGCCCAGATGTCCCGGGCGTTCGGGATGTCCTCGAGGAGTTCCTCGGTGAAGTTCACGCCGGTGGCGGTGGTCTTGACGTCCACCACCGGGGCCTCGCCGGTGATGGTGATCGTCTCCTCGAGACCGCCGACCTCGAGCGTCGCGTTCACCGTCAGGGTGGTGTTCAGGGTCATCTGGATGTTCTCCCGGACCACCGTGCTGAAGCCGGAGAGGGAGAAGCTGACCGAATAGACCCCGGTGGGGAGCGCCGGGAACACGTAGGTCCCCTGGCCGCCGGTCACCACCACCTGGTCCTGGATCATCGCCGGGCTGGAGGCGGTGACCGACACGCCCGGAAGCACCGCTCCGGTCACGTCCATCGCCGTCCCCACGATACGCCCGCGCAACTCCTGCGCGGCGGCGGGGGCCGCCAGTGAGCCCGCGATCCCGAGGACCGCGAGCCGGGTAAATCGACTACGCATCAGTCACCTCCGTGGTGAGCGGGGATCTCCGTCCTTCCGGGTGGAGGTGAACGAGTATAGGGACCGCCCGGAAACCCGCGCAAGCACGGGGCATCGGGGGGTGTTACGACCTCCGGCGAGTGGCGCAGCGGCCTGCAACTCCGGCCTCCGGCCGGCACCGCGGGCGGCTCACCCGGAAGCGCGGTATCCTTCCAGGAACGATGAACAAGAACAATCAAGTGAATACAGGAAACGTTGAGCCTCAGTCGACCGGGATCAGGTCACTCTGCGTCTATTGCGGATCGTGGAGCGGAATCGACCCCAGCATCGAAGCGTTCGCGCGGACCTTCGGTTCCGCCTGCGCAGCGCGCGGCATCGAACTCATCTACGGTGGCGGCGGCATCGGCCTGATGGGCACCGTCGCCGAGGCGGCGCTCGCCGGCGGCGGACGGGTCATCGGCATCATGCCGCGCTCACTCCTCGAATCGGAGGCCCCCTCCCCGGACGTGACGGAACTTGTCATCGTGGACAGCATGCACGAGCGCAAGAAACAGATGTTCGACCGCGCCGACGGCTTCGTGGTGCTGCCCGGAGGCCTCGGCACCCTCGACGAGACGATCGAGATGATCACCTGGCGGCAGCTCGGCTTCCACGAGAAGCCCATCGTCCTGGCGAACCATCGGGGCTACTGGGATCCACTACTGACACTTTTTGACCACATCGTGGCAACCGGCTTCGCCCAGCCGGATGCCCACGACCTCTACGCGGTGGCTCATTCGGTCGACGGGATCTTCGAACGGCTGACGAGCGGCACGCCAGCCGGGACCGCCGCCCTTCAGTCCGCCACCGTGGCCCGGCAGGGCCGCGAACTCGCACCCCGCTCGTGACGCGCGAACGCCTGGCGGTTCGGAGCGCCGGCCTCCGGGGGTCGCCGCCCGGGGCCTGACCGCATCAACCCAGATCGAGTCCCGGTGGGGTGCAGAGAGTCCAGTCCGCCTGAATGCGAGCCGGTTCTTCCGGTGCGGCGAGGGAGACCACCTGGCCGGCCTGCCAGTTCGGCGCCGCGATCCGCTCAAGTCGCGGAAGGCGCCCGGGCCGCGGGGAGCCGAGCTTCACCTCGACCGGCCAGACCTTGCCCGCGTGTTCGACCAGGAAGTCAATCTCCTGTCCGTCCCGGGTCCGCCAGAAATGGACGGCGACTTCCTCAGCCCGGTGGCGGAAGCGCCGGAGGATCTCGGAGAAGACGTGCGTTTCGAAGAGAGCGCCGCCCATCGGGCCGAGGCGGGCCTGGTCGCCGGTCCTCCAGCCGCCCAGCCAGGCGGCAAGTCCGGCATCCAGGAAGTAGAGCTTCGGGCTCTTCGTCATCCGCCGGGTGCGGTTCGTGAAGTACGGGGAAACGAGCCGGATCAGGAAACTGTCCTCCATGAGGCTGAGCCACTCCCGGACCGTGGCCGGGGAGACGCCCGCGTCGCGAGCCAGGTCCTGGAGGTTCACGACCTGCCCGGTACGAAGCGCCGCCAGCCGGACGAAGGTCTCGAACTCCCGGCGCTTGCCGATGCGGAGCAACTCGCGCACGTCCCTCTCGATGTAGGTCTGGACGTAGGACGAGAGGTAGAGATCGCGGGCCGCACCCTCGGGGACGCCGATCAGGCGGGGGAATCCGGTTTCGAGCAGCCTCGCGAAGTACTCGCTCGGCGCCAACGGGCCAACGATCCTCTTTTCCTCCCCGGTGAGCCCCAGCAGGTTGAGAATCGCGACCCTTCCGGCGAGTGTTTCCGTGACTCCCCGCATCACGCGGAAGTTCTGGGAGCCCGTCAACCGGATCGCTCCGGGTGGCAGGGCTCCCCCGTCCACCATCCGCTTGATCGGACTGAGCAGTTCCGGGGCGTACTGGATCTCATCGATGACGAAGGGCGGCCGCAGGTCCCGCATGAACAGGATCGGATCGCGATTGGCCCGCGCGCGGACATCGAGATCGTCGAGATTCACGAAGGCGTGACGCTTGGAGCACCGGTGCAGCAGGGAACTCTTGCCGACCTGCCGCGGCCCGAGCAGCAGCCAGACGGGGAAGAGGCGGAGCTGTTCGGCCGGGCTGTCGAGTACCGGTTCGAGTGTCCGGGGAATCCACGCTGGCGGCATATTCGTAGTTTACTACTGATCTGCCGCTATCTTGTGCACCGGCCGCGCTCTTCGACGAGTGCGCACGCCTTGATGGGAAGCGTTGCCCGCTTGCTGGTAGCCTCGACGGGAACCGCGCCCGGACGTCAAGAGTTCCGACTCCCCGTTCAGCGACCGTGGGGGGTCCGCGCTCGCGCGCGTCCGATTTGATCGACGAGCGGGCGCAAGGAGGAGGAATGTCTCGCGTGGGTGACTGCCGGCGAACCCGAGGCCGGTGCTCGAAAGTGCTTCACGCCGCCTCCGCCGCGGCCATCGTCCTGGCCGCGTGCGGCGACGGAACCTCACCGACCCCCGTTGCCCCGGCCGCGCCGTCCGTCCCGGCATCTCCGGCGCCC
>CAYUVU010000380.1:0-2808 GCA_964448205.1 uncultured Acidobacteriota bacterium | reverse complement strand
GGCCGGACCAGCGCCCCCCGCCCGCCCAGCAGCTCCGGGCCGAAGGGCGCTCCGGACACTTCGAGGTCGCCGTAGAGCGGGAAGGCCCCGTCCACTCCCTTGAGTTCGACCATCGCGCCCCGGAGCGGGTCGTCGGCCGAGCGCGCGAGCGTCGCGATCTGCGCCGAGCGCGACACGCCGGTCAGGGGATGTCCGGAGGCGACGTCGTCGAAGATGACCTCGGTCTCGCCGGTGAAGCCCTCCCCGGTGGACACCGTCACGTCGGCGGCCATCAGGAAGCGCGACTCGCTGGTCAGCGCCGACTGCAGGCTGTCCGCCGCCGAACGGAGCACCACGATCGCGGCGACCCCGATGCCGACCGCGACGAAGAAGAGCGCGAGCCGGCGGGCGGAGGACCGGAGTTCCCGGAAGGCCATCCGGACCGCGAACCGCATGCCGCGCCTGCCGCGTCTCGCCGTCAGACGGCCGCCAGGGCCGGTTCGGGAGTCCGTTCCGGGGCCGGCGCGTCATCGTGGAGCCTTCCGCCGCGCAGCAGCAGCCGGCGGTCGGCGCGGTCCGCGAGTTCCGCGTCGTGGGTCGCGACCAGCACGGTGGCGCCGGTGCGGTCGCGGACGCCGACCAGCAGCTCCGCGATCCGGCCCCCGGTGTCCTCGTCGAGGTTGCCGGTGGGCTCGTCGGCGAACACCACCCGCGGCTCGTTCGAGACCGCCCGGGCGATGGCGACCCGCTGCTGCTCGCCCCCGGACATCTGGGACGGCAGGTGGTGGGCCCGTTCGCCGATCCCGAAGGAATCGAGCAGTTCCCGCGCCCGCTCCGCCGCATCGCCGGCCCCCGCGATCTCGAGCGGCACCGCCACGTTCTCGAGCGCGGTCAGGTTGGGCAGCAGGTGGAAGGACTGGAAGACGAAACCGATGTTCTTCGACCGGAACTGAGCGAGGCGCTCCTCGTCGAGGCCGGTGAGGTCGGTGCCGGCCACCTCCACGGTCCCCGCGGTCGGGTGGTCGAGTCCGGCGAGCAGTCCGAGCAGGGTGGACTTTCCGCACCCGGAGGGCCCCCGGACGCAGACGATCTCGCCCGCCGGGACCGACAGGTCGAGTCCGCTGAGGATGGTGAGGTCGCGGTCGCCGCTCCTGACCGTCTTCTCGAGGCGGGTCGCCTGGATCATCGCTTCCCTCAGGGAACGGCGGCCGCCGCCGGAGGTTCCCCGAGCAGGGGTTTCAGGGCGCCGAAGGCGTTCTCCGCCAGCCGGAGCGCCCCCTCGGCGGTGGGGTGGATCCCGTCGCGCTGGTTCAGTTCGGCGACGCCCGCCACCCCCTCGAGCAGGCTCGGCAGCAGCGGCGCGCCGGTGGCCCCGGCCACCTCCCGGAACGTCTCCGCGAAACCGTCCTCGTAGTCCCGGCCGAGTTCCGGGGGCGCGGGGACCCCGGCGAGCAGCACCTGGAGGCCGCGTCCTTCCGCCTCCCGGATCATGGCCTCGAGGTTGTCCATCATCACGTCCACGGGGACGCCGCGCAGCCCGTCGTTCCCGCCGAGCGCGATGACCACCAGCGCGGCGTTCGGGTTCCGGTCGAGCACGAAGGGGAGGCGCCGCAGCCCGCCCGAAGTGGTCTCGCCGGACACCCCGGCGTTCACGACCCGATACGCGAACCCCTCGGCGTCGAGGCGTTCCTGCAGGCGCGCCGGCCAGGCCTCGGCGAGGTCGATGCCGTAGCCGGCGGTGAGGCTGTCCCCGAAGGCGACGAGCGCCGGACGCGGATCCTCCTCCACGGCCGCGGCGGGGGGCGGCGGGGCCGTCTCCGGCGCCCGCGAGAGCTCCCGCACGTCGGGTTCGCCGCACCCGGCGAGCCCGAGGGCCAGTCCGGCGATCGGGAAGTGCCGCCGGACGGCAGGAGGGAGCGCTCGTCGGAACATCGGAGAAGAGGCGGCGCCGGGCCGGCGCGCAGCGGGCATCCCCGCGCAAAACGGGGTTCCGCGAGGGGCGCGGCAGGGTCCCGGGGAGGCGCGAAGAATAGCCCCTGCCGGCCCCGGCCGTGGCGTCGCGCCGCACCCGTTCCGGCGCGCCACGGGCCCGGTCCGTAGAATCGGCGCCGACCGTGGCCGACCGCGACCCGAGCGCCCCCCGGACCGTCGTGTTCCTCTGCGTCGCCAACTCGGCGCGGAGCCAGCTCGCCGAGGCCCTTGCCCGCCGCATCGCGCCGCCGGGAACGATGGTGCTGAGCGCCGGGTCGAACCCCTGGCGCGTCCATCCGATGGCGGTGCGGGCGTTGGACGAGGTCGGCATCGACATCAGCCGGGCCCGCTCGAAGGGGATCGACGAGATCCACATCGAGCGCGCCGACCTGGTGGTCACCCTCTGCGCCGAGGAGGTGTGCCCCGTGGTGCCCGGCAGCGTCCGGCGCCTCCACTGGCCGCTCGAGGACCCGGCGGAGGCCTGGGGCGAGGAGGAGATGCTCCAGCGGTTCCGCGAGACCCGCGACCTGCTCACCGGGAAGCTCGGCGAGCTGTTCGGGGTTTCGCCCGTGATCGGCCCGCCGCGGAACGTCTGACGGTCCGCCGTCTGTCCGTGAGAATTGGACATGGATCGTCCAATTCTCAATGCTGGGCCCGGTGACCGAGGCCGCCCGCGCCGAATCGCACCCGCGAGCGGAACGCTGACGGTTCGGAACGGCGTAGACGGCTTGGACTCTCTACCTTTTTGCAAGAGGAGAGATCCGGTCTGGCGAGAGCCGGACCGAGGCCATCACCCGGCAGCGTAGCCCTTGCGATCCGCACAGCGGCAAGGCGCTCCGCGCCTCCTCCGCTTCGCTC